>JBBSIT010000239.1:0-6574 GCA_038231995.1 Acetobacterales bacterium
CAGCTCACGGCCGGCGCCCTCCCAGCCTACGGCAACCGCGTGGTCAGGACCCCGCACATAGACCGACTCGCCGAGGGCGGAGTCGTGGTCGAGCGGGCCGACTGCAACAGCCCGCTCTGTGCGCCGTCCCGCGGCGCGTTCATGTCGGGACGGCTGCCCTCCGCGACCGGCATCTACGACAACGCGGCCGAGTTCCCGTCGCAACTGCCGACCTTCGCGCATTACCTGCGCCGCGCCGGATACCGCACCATCCTGTCGGGCAAGATGCACTTCTGCGGCCCGGACCAGCTCCACGGCTTCGAGGAGCGGCTGACGACCGATATCTACCCGGCGGATTATGGCTGGACGCCGGACTGGGAGCGGCCCAGCGAGCGGCCGGACTGGTATCACAGCATGGAGTCCGTGGTGCAGGCCGGTCCTTGCGCGAGGACCAACCAGATCGACTTCGACGAGGAGGTCGTGTTCGCGGCCCGGCGGCGGCTGTTCGACATCGCGCGCGACAGCGACCCGCGCCCGTTCTGCATGGTCGTGTCGCTGACCCACCCGCATGACCCGTTCACCATCATCGAGCCCTACTGGAGCCTCTATCGCGACGACGAGATCAAGCCGCCCCGAGTGGACATCCCGGTGGACCGCCTCGACCCCCATTCGCTCCGGTTGCGGCACGCCTGCGGGATGGAGCAGCAGCCCATCACCGTCGGGCAGGTCCGGGCCGCGCGGCGCGCCTATTACGGCGCGGTCTCCTACTTCGATGACCAGGTCGGCGCGATCCTCGGGACGCTGAAGACGGCCGGGCTGGCGGACGACACCTGCATCTTCGTGCTGGCCGACCACGGCGAGATGCTGGGGGAGCGCGGCCTCTGGTACAAGATGAGCTTCTTCGAGCCTGCCTGCCGCGTGCCGCTGATCGTGCACGCGCCGGGCCGGTTCGCTGCGCGGCGGGCGCCGCAGTCGGTGTCCCTGGTGGACATTCTGCCGACCCTGGTGGACATCGCGTCGGACGGCGCGGCGCCGGGCTACGCGACGCCCTTGGACGGTCGGAGCCTGCTGCCGCACCTTGAGGGACGCGGCGGGCACGACGAGGCGTTCGGCGAGTACATGGGCGAGGGAGCGGTCGCGCCGATCGTGATGATCCGGCGCGGACGGCACAAGTTCGTGCGCTCGCCGGGCGACCCGGACCAGCTCTATGACCTCGTGAGCGATCCCGACGAGCTGCGTAATCTCGCGGCCGAGACGCCGCGGGATGGCGCACTTGCGGCCTTCCAGGCGGAGGCAGCACGGCGCTGGTCGCTGGAGGACTTGCGCGCCGAGGTGCTGGCGAGCCAGCGCCGCCGGCGCCTCGTCGCGGAGGCGCTGCGGATCGGCGCCACTGCCGCGTGGGACTATCAGCCCGTGCGCGATGCCCGCGAGCAATACGTCCGCAGCCACATGAAGCTCGAGGACCTGGAGGCGATGGCGCGGCTGCCACGCTTCCCGGCTGCCTGACCGCAACGCAAGGGAGAACGGACATGACCGCCGCCGGGATCACGCTTCGCCTCGCTCTGCTTTCCTGCCTCTGCGCCGCCGTGCCGGCGCGCGCGGCCGAGCCGGAGAGCTGCCGCGCCGTCCGCATGTCGGACCCCGGCTGGACCGACATCACCTCGACGAACGGCGTCGTGGGCGTCCTGCTCACTGCGCTCGGTTACGGGCAGACGGTCGAGACGCTCTCGGTGCCGATCACGTTCCGGGCGTTGCAGGACGGCATGATCGACGTGTTCCTGGGCAACTGGATGCCGGCGCAGCAGAACACCGCCGGGCCGTTGATCCAGGCTGGCAAGGTCGACCTGGTCCGCCACAACCTCGAGCGCGCGAAGTTCACCCTCGCCGTCCCGACCTACGTCGCGGAGGCCGGCGTGCACGAGTTCCCCGACCTGGCCCGCTTCGCGGATCGCTTCGGCAAGAAGATCTACGGCATCGACGCGGGCGCCCCGGCGAACCAGCACATCCAGCGCATGCTGGACGCCGGGGACTTCGGGCTGCGCGGTTGGCAACTGGTGGATTCGAGCGAGCAAGGGATGCTGGGCGAGGTCACCCAGGCCGTGCAGCGGCAGCAATGGGTCGTGTTCCTGGCCTGGGAGCCGCATCCGATGAACACCAAGCTGCCGATCACCTACCTTGATGGCGGGGACCGCTATTTCGGCGCGAACTACGGGGACACGACAGTCAACACCCTCTCCCGCAAGGGATACGCCGCGGAGTGCCCGAACGCCGGCCGGCTCTTCAAGCAACTCGCCTTCAGCGTCGGCATGGAGAACGAACTCATGACCAACACCGAGAGCATGAGGGCGGACGGCAGGGCGGCGGCGACGCAGTATCTCCGGGCCCACCCCGACCTGCTCGGGCCGTGGCTGCAGGGCGTGACCACCCGCGACGGCAAGGACGGCCTGGCGGCCGTGAGGGCCTCCCTCGGGCAGTAGGCCAAGCGCGGGCCGAGCGGGCAGGCATCGCTCCCCGTCATGGCCGCGCTGCCCGGCTAGGGGACGGCAGCCGGAACAGCGGCGCGGGCTCGTCCGACTTCGACGCCATGCGGGGGATGGTGGCGGCCTGGGCCAGCACCCGGTCCGCCATCCTCGACAGCAGCGCCTGCTCCGCCGGCGTCAGGTCCGCCAGCCCGTAGCGCCGTGCGAACGCATCGAGTGATCCGGTCATGCCGCCCTCCCCTGTCAAGGCTCCGGCCGCCGGTCGCGCCAGGGCGTCGCGCGCTCGTAGGCGTGGGCGACCCGCAGCACCATGGCCTCATCGAACCAGCGCCCGGCCACCTGGGCGCTCAACGGCAATTCGTCCACGAAGCCGGTGCAGACCGAGATCGCGGGGTGCCCCGTGAGGTTGAACACCGAGCAGGCGTTGTCGAGCGTGTAGGCCGGGATCGTGTCCGGCTCGTCGAGCCGGGGTGCGACATGGAACGCGCCCGGCAGCAGCAGCGCGTCGCAGGACTGCATGACCGCGTCCGTCGCCTCAGCCAGGTGGCGGCGCTGCCGCTGGGCGGCGATGAAGTCGGCGGCGCGAAGCAGGAAGCCGCACATCATCTTCTCCCGCAGCGACTCGCCCATCAGGTGCCGCCGCTCCAGGAAGTCGCGCTCGTGGATCGAGAACGACTCCCCCCAGTTGATCACCCGGCTGGCATGGCGATAGGCGGTCAGGCCGGCGGGCAAACGCACTTCCCGCAGCGTGGCGCCCTGGTCCCGCAGCACCGCCGCCATCGCCTCGAACGCTAGCGCCTGGCGCGGGTCCAGCGCCGCCCCGTCGGCGCCGAAGTCGCGCACGACCCCCAGCACCAGCCCCGCCACCCCGACCGGGAGATGCGCGCCGTAATCCGGCACGGCGGCGTCGGCGCTGGCGGGGTCCGCCGGGTCCTCGCCCGCGATGACGCGGAGCACGAGCGCCGCGTCCTCCGCCGTCCAGGTCAGCGGGCCGTTATGATCGAGCGACCAGCAGTTCGGTAGGCACCCCGCCCGGCTGACCCGGCCATAGGTCGGCTTCAGCCCGGCGACCCCGCAGGCGGCCGCCGGCAGGCGGATCGAGCCGCCGGTATCGCTGCCCAGGGCGAACATGGCCGTCCCCGCCGCGACGCCCGCCCCCGGCCCGGTCGAGGAACCGCCGGTCAGCCGGTCCGTGTCCCAGGGGTTGCGCGCGATCGGGAAGGGCAGGTCGTCCGTTACCATGCCCGAGCCGGTCCCCAGCTCCCAGGTGTTCAGCTTGCCGAGCAGGATGGCGCCTGCCTGCTCAAGCCGCGCCACCGCCGTCGCGGTCACGTCCGGCACGTGGTCCAGCATCAGGCGGGACGCCGCCGTCGTGGGCACCCCGGCGACGTGGTAGTTGTCCTTCACCGCGAACGGGATGCCGTGCAGCGGACCGCGGCGCCGGCCTGCCGCCAATTCGCTCTCTGCCGTCCGCGCGGCGGCGCGCGCCCGGTCGGCCGTCACCGTGATGTAGCTGTGGATGCGCGGATCGACCGCATCGATCCGGGCCAGGAAGGCATCCACCAGCGCGACCGGCGAGAGCGCGCCGGCCGCGATGCGCCGCCCCGCCTCGGCGACGGTCAGATGGTGCAGCGGCGTCCCGCTCACGGCGGCCCGAACAGCCCGGCGACGTCCGGCACGCGGTGCAGCGCCAGTAGCTTGCCGTGCAGCGCCTCGGCGGCGTCCCACGTCCACACGCGCGCGGTCAGCTCGTGGAACTTCTCGGCCAGCTCCTCCCGGCTGTAGGGATCGACATCGTCGCCGCGGTTGCTGAGCGTCTCGGCCGTCCGCTCGCTGCCGTCGCGCAGCCGCACCGTCACCCGCGCCGGCCGGCGATCGGGCAGCAGGGCGGACATGGCCGCGTCCTCGCGCACGCTGACGCGCCGGGCCAGGTCCTGCACCCGCGCGTCCTCCACTGCCTCCATCGTGAAGCTGGCCATGCCGCTCGCGCCGTGAACGATCGTCGTGGCCACCGCGAAGGGTACGGAGAACTTGGCCGCGAGCGTGTTGCGCGGCGCCGGGTCGTCCAGCTCCGCCGCGTAGCCGTAGGTCGCGACCTCCACCGCGGCGACGTCCCCGGCCGGGAGGGGCAGCAGGCTGGCGAGCGCGTCCAAGGTCGCGTGGTTGTAGCGGCAGCAGGAGTGGCGCTTGAAGTAGTTCTGCGTGATCTGCCAGGTCTCGTCGAGCCCCGCGGTCAGCGCCCCGGTGTCCAGCGCCTCGGACACCACGCTGCCGAACACGCTGGCTATCCCGTCCCGCTCGCCGGTGAAGCCGGCCTGCACCAGGTCGTGGGCGAACAGGCCCATCTGGTTGCTGATGCCGGCATAGACGTTCCGCACCGTTCCGCCCTCCAGCATGGTGCGCTTGCTGGTGGCCGTCGTGAGCGAGGACGCCACGTTCAGCGTCGTGCGGTGCGTGTCCGCATCGGCCCCGGCCAGGGCAGCCACCCCGGCCGCGGCGGCGACGGTGCCCCAGGTGCCGTGCGGGTGCATGGATGGGCGGAGGCGCGCGGCGCCGCCCAGGCGGGACCCGACCTCGTAGCCCAGCACGAAGGCGGTCAATGAGTCGCGCCCGCTGCGATGCCCGGCCTCGGCCATCGCCAGCACCGCCGGCAGCACGTGGATGGCGGGATGGCCGCGGCTGAAGCGGTTGCCCTCGTCCATCTCCAGGAACGTGCCGGCCGTGCCGTTCAGGAGCGCCGCCTTCGTCATGTCCGCGCGGCGCCCGGCGCCGATGACCGTCGCGTCCCCTGCCCCGCCCCCGATGCGGCCGGTCAGCGCCTGCATCTCGGGCTCCGCGGCGCCGGCGGCGATGGCCGCTACCGTGTCGGCGATGACGATGCCGGCCTGCTCGACCACCGCGCCGGGCAGGTCGTCGAACCGGCACTCCGCGAGGAAGCGGCTCAGCGTGTCGAGGTAGCTCATCGTCCAGTCCTCCTGCAGCGCCCTACATGCCGAGATAGGCGGCCTTCAGCTTCGGGTCCTCGATCAGCGTCGCAGCGTCGCCGGAGACGGCGACCCGGCCGTGCTCCATCACGTAGGCCCGGGTCGCGATGCCCAGCGATTGCAGCACGTTCTGCTCGACGAGCAGGATCGACAGCCCGTCCGCGTGCAGCCGGCGGATCAGCGCGAACAGCTCGTCCGTGAGCAGCGGCGAGAGGCCGAGCGAGGGCTCGTCCAGGATCAGCAGCCGCGGCTGGCCCATCAGGCCGCGGCCGATCGCCACCATCTGCTGCTCGCCCCCGCTCATGGAGCCGACATGCTGGGACAGGCGCTCGCGCAGGCGCGGGAAGGTCTGCAGCACGTAGTCCAGCGTCCGCGCGCGGTCCGCGCGGCCGCGGGCATAGGCGCCGAGCAGCAGGTTCTCGCGCACCGTGAGCGTGGGGAAGGTCTTGCGGCCCTCGGGCACGTGGATCAGCCCGGCCCGCACGATCTCCGCGGCATCGGCGCCGGTGATGTCCTGCCCGTCGAAGGCGATCCGGCCCGAGCGCGCGTGCAGCAGGCCCGACAGCGTGCGGTTCAGCGTGGTCTTGCCGGCGCCGTTGGCGCCCAGCAGCGCCACCACCTCGCCGCTCGCCACGGACAGGCTCATCCCGTGCAGGACCTGGAATGCGCCGTAGCCGGCGACGACGTCTCTCACATCGAGAAGCGGCGCCTCAGCCACGGGCCATCCTCTCGGCCGCGCCATGGCCGAGATAGGCCTCAATCACCTTCGGGTCGGACGCGATGGACCGCGGCGTGCCGGACGCGATGAGCGCTCCCTGCGCCAGGACATGCGCCGTGTCGGCCAGGGCGGCGACCGCCTGCATGACGTGCTCGATCAGCAGGATGGTGACGCCCCCGGCCCGCACGTCGCGGATCAGCGCCACGATCTCGTTGACCTCGGACGGGTTCAGGCCGGCCATGACCTCGTCCAGCAGCAGCAGGCGCGGCTCGGTCGCGAGCGCCCGGGCCACCTCCAGCCGCTTGCGGCCGGCGACGGTCAGCGCGCTGGCCGGGCGGTCCAGCATCGGGCCGAGACCCAGGCGCGTGCCGATCTCGCGCTCGCGGGTCTCGATCACGGCCACCGCCGCCGCC
>JBBSIT010000240.1:0-6570 GCA_038231995.1 Acetobacterales bacterium
CTCGCGGGCGCGCCGGCGCGGGTGTTCCTGCACGACTCCGTGCCGGCCGCGCGTGCCGCACGCATCATGCAGCAGGGGGCGGAGATCGTCTGGATCAGCGGCACCTATGACGACGCGGTGGACGCGGCCGCAGATGCTGCCCTGGACGGGGACGGGCTCCTGATCGCGGACACGACCATGAGCCTTCACGACCCGGTGGTCGACGACGTGATGGCCGGCTACGGCGTGATCGCGGCCGAGCTGCGGCAGCAGGTGGACGGGGCTGGCCACGCCCGGCCCACCCACCTGTTCGTGCAGGCCGGCGTCGGCGGCCTGGCCGCGGCGATGGCGGCCGGGCTGGAGGGCTGGATGGCGCCGCCGGCCAGGATCATTGTCGTCGAGCCGCGGACGGCGGGGTGCGTCGTGCTGGGGCTGGCGAAGGGGCGGCCCGAGCGCCTGCTCGGCGCCTTGCTGACTGCGGCGGAGATGCTGTCCTGCGGCGAGGCGTCGGCGCCGGCGCTCGCGATGTTGCAACGCTACGGGGTGGCAGCCGTGACGGTCGAGGAAGCTGGGATCGAGGCCGCGCCGGAGCTGCTTCTCGCGCATGGCGGACCGGCCACCACCGCGTCCGGCGCCGCAGGCCTGGCCGGCCTGGTCGATGCGCTCTCCGAGCCTTGGTCGCGCGAGGTGCACGAACTCGGAGCTAGGAGCCGCGTGGCGCTCATCGTGAGTGAGGCGCTGCCGTAGCGTCGCTTAGGCGGTAGAGCGAAGCCGCCGATCCGGCCAGCACCTGGGCGCGTGCAGCATCGTCGAGGTATCCCAAGTTGGCGAGAAGCCCGGCGAGCACGGCTTCGTATGAACCCGCCAACAGGCAAACCGGCCAGTCCGAGCCGAACAGGCAGCGGTCGGGACCGAAAACGCTCAGGGCCGTATGGATGTAGGGAGCAAGGTCGGCCGGGGTCCAGGTGGACCAGTCCGCCTCCGTGACCATGCCGGACAGCTTGCACCAGACATGGCTGCGCTCGGGACGGAAGCCCTCCATCGCCTCGGCCCAGGCTGCGTGGGCGCCGCGGGCGATGTCCGGCTTGGCGATGTGATCGACGACGAAGCGCAGGCCGGGCAGGTCGCGCACCGTCCTGAGCGCCGCTGGAAGCTCGCGCGGGCGCAGCAGCAGGTCGTAGGCCAGGCCGTGCCGCTCCACGGCCGCGAGGCCCCGGCGCACGTCGCCGCGCAGCAGCCATTCCGGGTCGGGCTCGTCATGCACCTGGTGGCGGATGCCGACGAGGTATCGCCCGTCGGGCTGAGCTTGCAGGGCGGCGAGCGTGTCGGCGACGGCCGGGTCGGTCAGGTCCACCCAGCCGACGACTCCGGCCACGAAGTCGGTCGCGGCGGCGATGGCCAGGAACTCCCTCGTCTCGTCGAGGCTCGATCGGGTCTGCACGAGGATGGTGGCGCTAACGCCGGCGCGGGTCAGCTCGGGCCGCAGGTCGTCCGGAGTGAAGGCCCGGCGGATCGGCGCCAGCGCGCCTGTCATCCAGGGATAGTCGGCCCGCGCCGGGTCCCAGAAATGCTGGTGCGCGTCGATGATGGGCATGTCAGGGCGTCGGCGCGGCGTCCGGGATCAGGCCGTCGCGGCGCAGCGCGTCCCACAGCGCGGCGGGGATCGGCGCCGCCATCATCGCCGCGTTCTGCCGCATCTCCTCCGGGGTACGGCTGCCGGGGATGACGGTCGCGACCACGGGATGAGCGGAGCAGAACTGCAGCGCCGCCGCCTTGAGGTCCACGCCGTGCTCGGCGCAATGGGCGGCGATGCGGCGCGCCTTGGCGGCCAGGTCCGGGGGCGCGGCTTCATAGTCGAAGGTCGTCCCGCCGGCGAGCAGGCCGGAGTTGTATGGGCCGCCCACGATCACCCGCACGCCGCGCTCGGCGCAGGCCGGGAACAGCGCGTCGAGCGCCGTGTGATCCAGCAGGGTGTAGCGGCCGGCGAGCAGGAACAGGTCGGGGTCGGCCCGCTCCAGCGCCATGAGGCAGGGCTCGACCCGGTTCACGCCCAGGCCGTAGGCGCGGATGCTGCCCTCGGCGCGCGCCCGCTCCAGCGCGGGCGCGGCGCCCTGTATGGTGGCGTCGAACCTCTCGCGCCACGCCGGGCCGTGCGTGTCCTCGGAGGCCTCGTGGATCAGCGCCACGTCGATGCGGGCCATGCCCAGGCGCGGCCGGCTGTCCTCCAGCGAGCGCCGCGCGCCGTCGCCGGAGTAGTCGAAGCACGGCCGGAACGGCAGGGCATCGACGAAGTTGAACCGCCGCCGCTCGGGCGCCGGGTCGGGGTCGAGCAACCGGCCGACCTTGGTGGACAGGGTGAACTCGTCGCGCGGGCGGCCGCGCAGCGCGTCGCCGAACCGGTGCTCGGACAGGCCGAAGCCGTAGAAGGGTGCTGTGTCAAAAGTGCGCGCGCCGGACTCCCAGGCGGCATCCAGGGTCGCGGCCGCGTTGGCGTCGCTCACCGGCGCGAACAGGTTGCCGAGCGGCGCGCCGCCGCAGCCGAGCGGACCGTGCGGGACGTAGCGCGTCATATCCCCTGCCCTCCCCGGCTCAGGTCAGCGCCGTCGGTGGTTCCTCGCCGGCGAAGTGGGCGCGCAAGTTGTCGAGCACGAGGGCCGCCATCGCCGCGCGGGTCTCGACGGTGGCGCTGGCAATGTGCGGCGTCAGCACCAGGTTCGGCATGGCGCGCAGCGCCTCGGGGACGTTCGGCTCGTTGGCGAACACGTCGAGCGCGGCGAGGCCGAGTTTGTCCTCCTGCAGCACGGCCACCAGCGCGTCCTCGTCCACCAGCGAGCCGCGCGCCACGTTGACGAGGGCGCCCTGCGGGCCGAGCGCCTCCAGTGCGGCGCGGCCGATCAGGTTGCGGGTGGCGGCGCTGGCGCTCGCGGCGACGATGAGCACGCGGCTGACGGCCGCGAGCGACACCGGGTCGGGGTGGAAGGCGTAGGGCACGTCCTGCTCGGCGACGTCGGTGTAGGCGATCACGGCGTCGAACCCTTCCAGCCGGCGCGCGATGGCCCGGCCGATGCGGCCCATGCCGACGATGCCGACCCGGGAGCGCGACACCTTGGTCCCGAGCCCGATCTCGCCGCCGGGCCAACGCCCGTCCTTCACGAAGCGGTCCGCCCGGGGGATGCCGCGGAAGACCGCGAGCAGCAGCCCGATGGCGAGGTCGGCCACGTCCTCGGTCAGCACGCCGGGCGTGTTGGTGACGCGGATGCGACGGGACTTGGCGTAGGGCAGGTCCACCTTGTCGAAGCCGACGCCGTTGATCGCGACGATCTCGAGCTGCGGCAGCCGGTCCACCATGGCGTTCGGGATGCCGAGATGGCCGCCGGTGACGACGCCGCGTACCTTGGCGCCGTGGCTCGCGAGCCAGGCGTCGGCCTCGGCGGCGTCGGGCAGGCGATGGAGGTCGTGGTCGCGGCGCAGCTCCTCCTCCATGGCGGGCGGCAGCTTGCAGATCTGCAGGACGATTGGCTTCATCGGAGGGCCTCTTGGGGTGTTATTCGGTGCGCAGGAACTGACGGAGCTCAGGGGTTTGGGGCGCGTCGAACAAGGTCGCCGGGTCGCCGGACTCCCAGACCTTGCCGTGGTGCATGAAGATCACGGCATTCGCGACGTTGCGGGCGAAGGCCATCTCGTGCGTGACGAGCAGCATGGTCATGCCCTGGCGGGCCATGCGCTCCATGACGGCGAGCACTTCGAGGGTCAGCTCGGGGTCGAGCGCGGACGTCACCTCGTCGAACAGCATGACCTTGGGCTGCATGGCGAGCGAGCGGGCGATGGCGACGCGCTGCTGCTGGCCGCCGGAGAGGTTGTCGGGGTAGGCGTCGAATTTGTCGGACAGGCCGACCTCCGCCAGCACGCCGTCGGCGATGCGGCGCGCCTCCGCCTTCGCGATGCCTTTGACGATGCGCGGCGCCAGCATGATGTTCTCGCCCACCCGCAAATGCGGGAACAAATTGTAGCTCTGGAACACGATGCCGACGTCCTGGCGCAACGCGCGCAGGCCCTTGCCGGTGCCGTCGATGCTGTGGCCGGCGACGGTGATGCTGCCGCCCTGGATCGCCTCCAGCCCGTTCAGGCAGCGCAGCAAGGTGCTCTTGCCCGAGCCGCTGCGGCCAATGATGGCGACGACCTGCCCGGCCTCCACGCTGACCGAGACGCCCTTCAGCATCTCCGCGTCGCCGTAGCGCTTGACCACGCCCTCAGCGTGCACGACCGGCATTGAGCCTCCTTTCCAGCCGCGACGCCAGCAGCGACATGGGCCAGCACACGGCGAAGTAGAGCACCGCGACCAGGCCGTATACCCGGAACGGCTGGAACGTCACGTTGTTCACGAGCTGCCCGGCGCGCGCCAGCTCCACCACGTTGACGATCGAGACGATGGAGGTGTTCTTCACCGCCTGCACCGCGAAGCCCACGGTCGGCGGCGTGGCGATGCGCAGCGCCTGCGGCAGCACGACATAGCGGTATTGCTGCACCCGGGTCATGGCGAGCGACTCGGACGCCTCCCATTGCTGCCACGGCACGGACTGGATCGAGCCGCGCCAGATATCGGCGAGGTAGCCGCTGACATAAAGCGCAAGGGCGGCCGAGGCGGCGACGAGCGGCGGCAGCTCCAGCCCGGCGAGCGACAGGCCGTAATAGGCGAGGAACAGCAGCATCAGCGCCGGCACGCCCTGGATGACGCCGATATAGCCGGCCGCCAGCCACCGGGCGACCCGCGGCCGGGCGACGCGGGCGATCGCCACCACGAAGCCGATCGCGCCGCCGATCAGCAGCGAGAGCGCGGTCAGCACGAGGGTCCAGCGCAGCGCCAGTAGGATGAACAACACCTCGTCGGCGCCGAACTGGCGGATCATCGCTGGCCCGCCCGGCGCAACCGGCCCAGGCCGGAGTCGGAGGGGAACAGGACCAGGCCGAGCCCGCCGAGCACCGCCCGGACCACGAGCGACAGCGCGAGATAGACGAGGGTAACCACGATATAGGTTTCGAAGCTGCGGAACGTGTCGCTCTCGACCTGGGCGGCCGAGCCCGACAGCTCCTGGACCGAGATGAACGAGCAGATGCTGGTGCTGAGCAGCGTCAGCACGAACTGGCTGGTGAGCGACGGCCAGACCCGTGCGAGCGCCGGCATGAGCACGACGTAGCGGAACACCTGCAGCCGGGTCATGGCGAGCGACGCGCCGGCCTCGACCTGCGAGGGATGCACCGCCTCGATCCCGGCGCGGATGATCTCGGTCGCGTAGGCGCCGAGGTTGAGCGTGATGGTCAGGATGGCGGCCTGCACGGCGCTGAGCCGGATGCCGATCGCCGGCAGGCCGAAGAAAATGATGAAGAGCTGGATCAGGAACGGCGTGTTGCGGATGACCTCGATATAGGCGTCGAGCACGACGGCGACCGGGCGGGGCACCATGCCGCGGGCGAGCGCCAAGGCCACGCCGAGGGTCAGCCCGAGCACGATGCCGACCGCCGACAGCCAGAACGTCAGCCACAGGCCGTCGGCAAGGATGCCGGCGTTGGCCAGCACCGGGCCGAAGTTGAAGGTGAACCCCAACTGTGGGGGCGCCTCGGGCTAGAACGTCGGCAGGTTGGGCAGCGGCGAGCCGGTCCACTTGCGGCAGATCTCATCGAGCTCGCCGCTGACCTTGATGAAGTAGATCGTGTTGTTCAGCCATTGCCGCAGCTCGTCGGAGCCCTTGCGGACCGAGATGCTGTTGGGCTGCTGGAAGAAGATGAACTTGATCTCGATGTCGGCGTCGGTCCGCGTTTTCAGCACCTCGTTGCCGATGGTGTCCGGGATGGCGATCGAGTCGATCTGCCCGGCGATCAGCGCCTGCGCCACCGTGCTGTCGTCCTCGAACCGGGTGATGCGCGTGCCGGGGATGGCGAGGCGCTGCAGCGCGCTCTCCTGGCTGGAGCCGCGGTTCACGCCGACGGTCTTGCCCTTGAGGTCATCGAGGCTGGCGATCGGCGAGCCTTTCTTGGCTATGATCGCCATCTGGAAGGCATTGTAGGGGATGGTGAAATCGACCGTCAGCGCCCGGGCCGGCGTCGGCGCCAGAGTCGCGACCAGGAAGTCCACCTTGCCCGCCTGCAGCGCCGGGATGCGCGCCGGAGGCGTCAGCGGCACCAACTCGACCGGCACGCCCATGTATTTCGCGATCAGGTTCGCGGTATCGACGTCGTAGCCGATCGGGTTGCCCGTGCTGTCGATCATCCCCATCGGCGGCGCGCCGGTCAGCACGCCGATGCGCACCTTGCCGCGCTTGACGATCTCCGCCGTGGTCTGCGCGGCAGCGCCCAGGGCGCCCGTGACGAGGAGGCAGGCGGCGAGCGCTGCGACGAGCCATCCCCGGCTCATGGCAGAGGCGTGGCGTTCGGACGGCATCCTTGGTTCCCCCAGCGGCAGCTTGGATTATGATTGTCCCACCGTAGCGGCGCGAAGCGGGACACGGCAAGTGCCTTGCCCCGCATGGCGGCGCAACGCCATGAGTCTCACCCGCGCCGGGCTGATGCGCTCCGAGATCAGCACGATCCCGGCCC
>JBBSIT010000241.1:0-6539 GCA_038231995.1 Acetobacterales bacterium
CGACCGCCGGGCTATGCGGGCTGCCGGAGCTGACGATCCCGGCCGGGCGGGTGGACGGCGCACCGGTCGGCCTGTCGCTGGTCGCCGCCCCTGGCCGGGACCGCGCGTTGCTGGCTCTCGCCGCCAGCCTCACTCATTGAACGGAGCACCCCTGCCTTGGACATCCGCCCGGCGCGGCCCGAAGACGTGCCTGAAATCCAGTCGATCTACGCCCACCACGTGCTGCACGGCGCCGGCACGTTCGAGGAGGTGCCGCCCTCGGTCGAAGAAATGCGGGCCCGGTTCGACGCCGTGGTGAAGCGCGGCTGGGCATGGCTGGTGGCGACCGACGAGACGGGCGTGCTAGGCTATGCCTACTTCACGCAGATACGCGATCGGTCCGCCTACCGTTACACGGCCGAGGACAGCATCTACGTGCGCGAGGACGTGCGGGGCCAGGGCGTCGGCAAGGCGCTGGTGGCGTGCGTGCTGGAAGAGGCCGAGCGCGCCGGGTTCAAGCAGATGATCGCCGTCATTGGCGACAGCGAGAACGTGGGGTCGATCGGGATGCACGCCTCGCTGGGATTCCAGCGGGTGGGGATCATGCGCGCCTCGGGGGCGAAGTTCGGACGCTGGGTGGATACCGTGTATATGCAGCGCGCACTGGGGCGGGGGGATGCGGACCCGCCGGAGTAGGGTCTCAGCCCGGATGGTAGCGGCGGACGGATTTGAACCGCCGACCAAGGGATTATGATTCCCCTGCTCTACCGCTGAGCTACGCCGCCATACGGGACGCGCGAGAGCGCGTCCGGGTTGCGCGGCTTAGCGCCGCAGGCCGCCCGCCGTCAAGCCGCCCGGCGCCACAGCTTGGCCGAGGCGCGCCGCGCGCCCTCCACCAGGCTCTCCAGCTTCATCCAGACGATCTCGGGATGCACGGTGCCGAAGCCGGCGAAGGTGGAGAAGCCGCAATCGCTGCCGGCGATCACCCGCTCGCGCCCGACCACGTCGGCGTAGCGGCACAGGCGCTCGGCCACCAGGTCGGGGTGCTCGACGAAGTTGGTCGTGCTGTCCAGCACGCCGGCGATCAGCACGCGGTCCTCCGGCAGCTTCTGCTCCTGGAACACGGCCCATTCATGCGCATGCCGCGGGTTGGCGCCCTCGAAGGACAGCGCGCCGGCATGGATGCGCAGCACCGTCGGCAGCACGCGGGCGAGGGGGATGTCGCAAGTGTGCGGCCCCTCGTAGTTGCCCCAGCACAGGTGCAGGCGCACCTGGTCCTGCGGCACGCCGGCCAGCGCTGCGTTCAGCGCCGCTACGTGCGCGCCGATGGCGTTGACGAACTCGTCCTCGCTCAGCTCGGGATACATCGTGTGCCGGCCGAGTGCTAAGTCCGGGCTGTCCACCTGCAGCACCAGCCCGGCGTCGGTGATCGCCTTGAACTCCACCGCCATCGCGTCCGCCAGCGCGCCGAGATAAGCATCGTTGGTGGGGTAGAACTCGTTGGGCTGGAACAGGGAGATGACGCCGGGTGCGGCCGCGTTCATGAAGCCGTCGGCATAGCCCGCCGCCTGGAGCGCCGACTTGAACCGGCACAGGTCGTCCTGCAGCGGCTGCAGGGTCCGCACCGCGATCGACCCGGTGCAGCGGGGGCGCTTGTAGCTCGGCGTGCCGCCCGTCTTGGCGAGCTTGCCGGCATAGGCCGGGATGGCGGCGAGATCGGCCGGCACGCGCCGCGGGCTGTCGCCCTCGAAGCCGGTCAGCCGCTCCGCGATGTAGGTCGCGTAGCTGATCTTGCTCATCTCGCCGTCGCTCGGCACGTCGATGCCGACCTGGTGCTGGTGGGCCACCACGTCCTGCACCGCCGCCGTCACCGCGGCGTCGAACGCGCCGGGGTCCACAGCCTCGCCGGCCTCGCGCGCGAACAGCATGTCCGACACGTCCCGCGGCCTTGGCAGGCTGCCCACATGGGTCGTCAGGATCCGGTCCGTGCTGCGTCGCATTTTTCTCTCCGATGCAATCGGCGCGCATCAAACGCGCCGATCGCCCCGGCGACAAGGGGCTCAGGCGGCCACGCGGGACCTCACGACGTGCGAGAGCGCCTCGGACACGGCGCCGTGCGGCACCAGCTCCAGGCCGGAGAACTCGGCCAGCAGCGCGCGGTACTCGGCCGCGACCGGATTGGGCCGGCGCTGCAGGTCATACAGGCCGCAGCCGTTCACCGTGCCGCGCCGCTCCGCCAGGGCGCAGTCCCAGTCCACCTGATCCACCAGGCTGTACCAGGTGAAGCCGAGCACTGGGACGCCGTCCTGCCGGCTGCGTAGGATGTTGACCCACTGCTTCCACAGCCAGCCCGGCGCCGCCGCCGCGTCGAACACGTTGGTCTCCGTGTGCATCAGCGGCCGGCGATAGCGCTCGTGGTAGTCGCGGCTGACCAGGAACCAGCCGGCGATGTCCTCCAGCGCGAACCGCTTGCCGCAAGGCTTCGAGGCGTGCTCGTTCCGGCCGTAGTAGTCGAGCCCGACGACCTGCTGGCCAGCCGGCTCGCCCTGCATGAACCAGTCATACTCGGCGCGCGTCATGCCGCACTCCGCCAGGTAGTCCTGGATCCGCTGGCACGGCGCCTGGCCGAGCAGCAAGTCGAGTGCTGTGAAACGCTGCTTGTTGTGCAGCTCGATCGTGGGGCAGGGCACGCGGCGCAGGTCGTGCACGAGCTCGGCGCTCTCGCTATGCACGATGACCGCGTCCGGCCGCTCCCGCACGATGCAGGCGCAGGCCAGCTTGCAGGCGGCCGTGAGGTGCTTCAGCGCGGTGACGAAGCCGCGATCGGTGCGGAGCTGCTCGTTCCACAAGCCGTCCTTGGCGCTGATGCGCGCCGTGACGTAGATCTCGTTCACCGGCGTCCAGTAGCGCACCCACGGGTAGCGCGCCGCGACGGCGCCGGCGTAATCCGCGAAGTGCATGGGCAGCTCGGGGTTCTGGAAGTCGCCCAGCCAATCCGGTACGCCGAAATGCAGCAGGTCGAGGATGGGCACGACGCCAAGGCGCTGCATCTCGGCCATCACCTGGTCCGCGAAGCTCCAGTCGTAGCGGCCGGGACCGAGATGGACCTTGTGGTAGGGCAGCCCGTAGCGCAGATAGCGCAACCCGAGGTCCTGCACGAGGGCGAGGTCCTCGCGCCAGCGGTCGTAATGGCCGCATTCGTCCAGCAGGTCGCGCCGGATGCGGCCGTTCTGGATAGTCGGGTTGGAGCACTCGATGCCGGTGGCGAACATGAACTCGCCGGCGATGGAAACGGGCGCCATGTCCGGCCCTGCGCTGAGCAGATCGGCATCGCCATATCGGTGACGGAGCAGATCCAGGAATCCTTGTGGCTTCATGGTGGCCTCAATGCGCGAGCGCGATAGTCCGGGCAAGATGACGGGCGGGGAGCGCCGGCGGACCGGCGGAGAGGCAGTCTGCTGCAGCACCACGGCCGCCACTCTAACGCGGCTCGCGGGGGCAGGCCTCAACCGTAGCGCGTGCTGCGGTCAATCAACCTCAACCCAGAATCACTATACATTAAGATAGTGAAGTTTCTGTGAAGCCGGACACGTTCAGCGAGGCGAATCTGAGGATCCCGCAACACTGTGGCTAACCTGCCACGGATCCCCCACCCAGCACCCGGCTGCCCGAGTACAGCACGCAGGCTTGGCCCGGTGCAGGCCGCACGGACTCCGCGAGAATGACGGTGGCGCCGTCACTCTCCGCCACGACCGTGGCTTCCTGCGGCGCCTCGCGCGCACGGAGCTTTACGTGGCAGGGCAGGGGCGCCGCGGGCGGGGCGATCAGCCAGTTGCACTCCGTGAGCCGCACCTCGCGGACGCCGCCCGTCCGTGGCCCGACCACGACGCGCCGGCGCTGCGCGTCGATCGCCAGCACGGCCTGGCGCTGCCCGGCGTCGAGGCTGGCCGTGCCGAGCCCCCGTCCTTGCCCCACGGTATAGCGCGCGACGCCGCCGTGGCGGCCTAGCACGCGGCCATCCTCCGCGACGATGTCGCCGGGTCCCGCGGCGTCGGGGCGCAGGCGCTCCACCACATCGGCGTAGCGGCCGGTGGGCACGAAGCACAGGTCCTGACTGTCCGGCTTGTCCGCGACGTCTAGCCCGAGCCGCCCGGCATGGGCACGGACGGCCGCCTTGTCCGGCATGTCGCCGAGCGGGAAGCGGGTGAAGCCGAGCTGGGTCTGGGTGGTGGCGAACAGGAACCAGCTCTGGTCGCGCGCCGGGTCGGCGGCGCGGTGCAGCTCCGGGCCGTCCGAACCGTCCACCCGGCGGACGTAGTGGCCGGTCGCCATCGCCTCGGCGCCGAGGTCGCGGGCCAGGCCGAGCAGGTCGGTGAACTTCACGGACTGGTTGCAGCGCACGCATGGCACGGGGGTGCGTCCCGCGGCGTAGCTGTCGGCGAAGTCGCCCATCACGGCGGCGCGGAACCGGGCCTCGGCGTCGATCACGTAGTGCGCGATGCCGAGCCGATCCGCCACGCGCCGTGCGTCGTGGATGTCCTGCCCGGCGCAGCACGCGCCGCGCCGGCCGGCGGCCGCACCGTGATCGTAGAGCTGCAAAGTGACGCCGACGACCTCGTGCCCGGCCTCGTGCAGCAGGCCGGCGACCACGCTGCTATCGACGCCGCCGGACATGGCGGCGACGATACGCATACTAACTTTGGGCGTTGCGCGTCGCGGCGGGCAGCTTCACCACCAGGCCGTCGAGCGCGCCGGTCATGACGATCTGGCAGCCGAGGCGGGACGTCTGCTCCAGCCCGAAGGCGAGGTCGAGCATGTCCTCCTCGTCCTCGGTCGGCTTGGCCAGCTTGGGGAACCAGGCGCCGTCCACGATGACGTGGCAGGTCGAGCAGGCGAGCGAGCCCTCGCAGGCGCCCTCCACGTCCACGCCATGCTTGTGGGCGATCTCCAGCACGGACAGGCCGAGCGGCGCATCCACCTCGCGGCGGGTGCCGTCACGCTCGACGAAGGTCATCTTGGGCATGGCTCAGGCCTCGACAGCTACGCGTTCATGGGCGGCGGACAGGGCGGTGGCGGCGAAGTCCACGTCGGCGGCGGAGGTAAAGCGTCCCAGGCCCAGGCGCAAGGTGCGCGCGGCCTCGCCGGCCGGCAGGCCCATGGCGCGCAGCACGTAGCTCGGCTCGACCTCGGCGGATGAGCAGGCGGACCCGGTGGAGGCGCAAAGGTCGGGCACCGCGCGCAGCAGATCGAGCGCCGTCGCGGCGGGGAAGGTCACGTTGAGGTTGCCAGCGATGCGGTGCTGGGCGGAGCCATTCAGCCGCACGCCGGGCACGTCCCGCTGCAACGCGTCCCACAGGCGGTCGCGCAGCGCGGCGATCCGGGCCGCCTCCTCCACCATCTCGGCGGCTGCCAGGCGGCAGGCCTCGCCCAGCCCCACCAGCAGCGGCGTCGGCAGCGTGCCGGAGCGCATCCCCCGCTCCTGCCCGCCGCCGGAGAACAGCGGCGCGAGCCGGACACGCGGGCGGCGCCGGACATAGAGCGCGCCGATGCCCTTGGGGCCGTACAGCTTGTGCCCGCTGATCGACAGCAGGTCGATGCCGTCGGCCACGCTGAGCGGGACCTTGCCGGCGGCCTGCGCCGCGTCGGTGTGGAACAGCGCGCCGGCGTCCCGCGCTATGGCGGCCAGGGCGGCGATGTCCTGCACCACGCCGGTCTCGTTGTTCACGGCCATGACGCTGACCAGCAGGGTCGGCACGGTCAGCGCGTCCCGCAGCGCGTCGGGGTCGAGCAGCCCGTCCGGGCCGACCGGCAGCACCACCGGATCGAACCTCTCGGCGCCGAGGTTGGCCACGCTCTCCAGCACGCATTTATGCTCGGTCGCGACGGTCACGACCCGGCGGCGCGCGTCGCCCATGGTCGCGGCGTGGCGGGCGGCGCCCTTGATGGCGAGGTTGTTGGCCTCGGTCGCGCCGCTGAGCAGCACGATCTCGCGCGGCTCGGCGCCGATCAGGGCTGCTACCTCCGCGCGGGCGGCCTCCACCGCCGCCTCGGCCTCGCGGCCCATCGCGTGCTCGGCGCTGTGCGGGTTGCCGAAGCGCTCGGTGAACCAGGGCAGCATGGCCGCGACCACGCGCGGGTCGCACGGCGTGGTGGCCTGGTTGTCGAGATAGACGGGGCGGTTCGGACGCATGCCTATGATATGGTGTCAGGCGGCCCGGCGCAGGAGACGTCCCGCCATCGCGGCGTAGGCGGCGGTGAAAGCATCGACGCAGCCTGCGTCGGCATTCCACGGCAGCGACACGCGGATCGCCTGCCCGGCCAGCTCGCCCAGGCCCATCGCGTCGAGCACGTGGCTGCGCGCGACCTTGCCCGAGCTGCAGGCGGCGCCGGCCGACACCTGCACGCCGGCCAGGTCGAGCGCGATCACCTGGGTGTCGGCACGCACGCCGGGCCGGGCGAGGCAAGTGGTATTGGGCAGCCGGTCCGGCCCGCCGAGCACGACCGCGCCAAGGGCCATGGCGGCGGCCTCGATCGCGTCGCGCAGCGGGGCGAGATGGCCG
>JBBSIT010000242.1:0-6528 GCA_038231995.1 Acetobacterales bacterium
CAACCGGGTCTGGGAGTTCATCGCCGGCGGCGACCCGGCCGCGCTGCCGGTCCTGCGCGACGGAGCGGCCTGGCGCGGCGCGCTGGCCGCCGCCGGCTTCGAGGCCGCCTGGACGCGTGACCTGCCGCCCGCGCTGTGGCCGGCCTGCCTGGTCGGCGGCCGCGCCGAAGCGGTCGTCTGTGCAGCGCCGCCGCTGGTGCCGCCGGGCCGCGTGCATGTCTTCGCCGACCCCGCCGACACGTGGGCGCCCGCCCGGGTGGACGCGCTGCGCGAGGCCGGAGCGCCCGCGCAGCTCGCCCATCCGGACGCCATCGCCGTGATGGCCCAGCCGAACGCCGGCGAGGCCGTGCTGCTGGTCCCCGACGCCCCTGCAGAAGCCAGCGCTTGGCTCGCCCGCCTGGCGCAGCTCGCGTCCCTGCCGTCCGAGGCCGAGCTGCGCGTGTGGCTCGTCACCCGCGGCGCCTCCGCCGGCGAGCCGTTCGCCGCCGCCCTGCTGGGCGCCGGGCGCGGGCTGGCGAACGAGGCGCCGACCCTCGGCCTGCGCCAGGTACGGCTGGCGCGCGACCTGCCCGACGCCGCCCAGCGCCTCGCGCGCACGGTCCTGGAGGGCGGCGCCGAGGCCGAGCAGGCGCTCCATGCCGGCGGCAGCACCGTGATCCGGGCGCGCGGGGGCCTGCCGCCCGCAGTTCCCGCAGGACAAGACGCCGTGCGGCTCGCCGTGGCGCAGCCGGGCCTGCTCGACACGCTCCAATGGCAGCCGGTGGCGCGCCGCGCGCCCGGACCCGGCGAGCTCGCCATCGACGTGCGCGCCGCCTCGCTCAACTTCCGCGACGTGATGTGGGCCATGGGCCTGCTGCCGGACGAGGCGCTGCTGGACGGGTTCGCCGGCCCGACGCTGGGGCTGGAGTGCGCGGGCGTCGTGACCGCGGTCGGCCCCGGCGTGACCGGCTTCGCGCCCGGCGACCGCGTGATGGCCTTCGCGCCCGCATCGCTCTCCACCCACGCCGTCACCCGCCATCACGCGGCGGCGCTGCTGCCGAAGGGACTCGGGTTCGCCGAGGCCGCGACCATCCCCGTCGCCTTCCTCACAGTCGCCTACGCGCTCGGCCGCCTGGCGCAGTTGGAGCCGGGCGAGAGCGTGCTGATCCATGGCGGCGCCGGCGGCGTGGGCCTGGCGGCCATCCAGTATGCCAAGGGACGTGGTGCTACCGTGTTCGCGACCGCCGGGTCCGACAGCAAGCGGGCCATGCTGCGGCTGCTGGGCGTCGATCACGTGCTGGACAGCCGCAGCCTGCGCTTCGCCGACGACGTGATGCGGCTGACGGGCGGAGCGGGCGTCGATGTCGTGCTGAACAGCCTCAACGGCGAGGCGATGGAGCGCAGCCTCGACGTGTTGCGCCCGTTCGGGCGATTCCTGGAACTGGGCAAGCGCGACTTCTACGAGAACACCGCAGTGGGCCTGCGGCCGTTCCGGCGCAACGTGTCCTATTTCGGCGTGGACGTGGACGCGCTGCCGTCCCAGCGGCCGGAGCTGGCGGCGTCGCTGATGGCGGAGGTCGCCGAGCTGTTCGCCGCCGGCCGGCTGCGCCCGCTGCCGCACCGCGTGTTCGAGTACGGCGACGTCGTCGAGGCGTTCCGCCTGATGCAGTCCGCCGGGCACATCGGCAAGATCGTGCTGACGCCGGGCGAGCAGCCGGTCCGGGCCGTTGCAGCTCCGCGCTTCGAGGCGCGCGGCGACGGCACCTATATAGTGACCGGCGGGCCGGCCGGCTTCGCGCTGGAGGCCGGACGCTGGCTCGCGGCCCAGGGCGCGCGGCATCTCGTATTCCTGAGCCGTCGCGGCCCGGCGGCGCCGGGTGTTGCGGAGGCGCTGCAGTCGCTGGCCGGGGTGAACGCCCGCGCGCTCGCCTGCGACGTGGCGGACGAGGCCGCGCTGGCGGCTGCGCTCGACCAGGTGCGCGCCGCCATGCCGCCTATCCGCGGCGTGCTGCACGCGGCCATGGTGCTCGACGACGCCCTGATGCCCCGGCTCGATGCGGACCGCTTCGACCGCGTGCTGCAGCCGAAATGGGCGGGCGCGGAGGCGCTGGACCGGCTGACGCGCGCCGATCCGGTCGAGCTGTTCGTGCTGTTCAGCTCCATCACGACCGCGTTCGGCAACCCCGGCCAGGGCAACTACGTCGCGGCCAACGCCGCGCTGGAGGCCGTGGCCGAGCGGCGCCATGCCGAGGGCCTGCCTGCCCTCGCCGTGGGCTGGGGACCGATCGGCGATGCGGGATACCTGACGCGCGAGGCGGCCGTGGGCGACGCGCTCGCCAAGCGCCTCGGCTCGGCGCACCTGAAGGCCGCGGACGCGCTCGCGGCGCTGCCCACCCTGCTCGCGTCCGGCGTGCCCGTCATCGGCTACGCCGACATGCGCTGGGCGTCGCTGCGCAGCGCGCTGCCGCTCGTCGCCTCGCCGGTGTTCGCCGACCTGGTGGAGGGCGCCGCCGAGGAACCGGCCGAGGTGGACCTGCGCGCGCTGATCGCCGGGCGCACGGCCGACGAGGCGCGCGATCTCGTGGTCGGCCTGCTCGTGCAGGAGGTGGCGGCCATCCTCAAGCTCGCGCCTGACCGGGTGGACGCCGCCCGCCCGCTGGCCGAGTTCGGCATGGACAGCCTGATGGCGGTCGAGCTGCGCCTGGCGATGGAGCAGCGCTTCGGCATCACCTTGCCGGTGCTGGCGCTGTCCGAGGGCGCCACGCTCGCCGCCATGGCCCGCCGGGTCGTCGGCACGCTGCACGCCGGCGCCCCCGACCCGGCGGACGCCAACATCGCCAGCATGATCGCCCGCTACGAGCCGGATACCGACGAGGCGCCGCTGCTCCCCGGCGTGCCCGAGGAGATCGCGAAGGCGCCGGCGATGATGGGCACGCCCTGATGAGCAAGCCCGGCCTGTTCGGGCTCACCTCGGACGTGAAAACCCAGCTCGTCGCCAAGCTCGCCTCCCGGCGAGCGATGCAGGACGCCCGCGCAGCACCGCCTCCCGCGCCGGAGCGCGCGCCGCCGCTCGGCGACCCCAAGGCGATCGCCGATATTGAAATGATGCGCTCGGCCGGCCGATTACTGCGGATTGAGGACCCCTATTTCCGCCCGCATGCCGGCATCGCCGGCGCGACGTCGCTGATCGGCAACCGGACCTACGACAACTTCGTGTCGTACAACTATCTCGGCCTCAACGGCGATCCCCGCGTATCTGGTGCGGCCAAGGCGGCCATCGACCGTTACGGGACGTCGGTCTCGGCCAGCCGCGTCGTGTCGGGCGAGCGCCCTGTGCACCGCGAGCTGGAGGCCGAGCTGGCGGCCGTCTATGACGCGGAGGACTGCCTCGCGCTCGTCAGCGGGCACGCCACCAACGTCACCGTCATCGGCCACCTCGTGGACCGCGACGACCTGATCGTGCACGACGCGCTGAGCCACAACAGCATCGTGCAGGGCGCGCTGCTCTCCGGCGCCCGGCGCGCGTCGTTTCCGCACAACGACGTGGACGAGCTCGACCGCCTGCTCGGCGCCATGCGCCCCCGCGCCAAGCGGGCGCTGGTCGTCGTCGAGGGGCATTACAGCATGGACGGGGACGTGCCGAACCTGACGCGGCTGATCCCCGTCATGCGCCGGCACCGCGCCAGCCTGATGGTGGACGAGGCGCACTCCCTCGGCGTGCTCGGCGCCACCGGGCGCGGCATCGCCGAGCGCTGCGGGGTGGACCCGCGCGAGGTCGATCTCTGGATGGGCACGCTGAGCAAGACGCTGTCGGGCTGCGGCGGCTACATCGCGGGCGGCCGGGCGGTGATCGACTATCTCCGCTGCTCGGCGCCAGGCTTCGTCTACTCGGTCGGCCTGTCCCCGCCGGTGGCGGCGGCTGCGCTGGAATCGCTGCGCATCATGCGGGCCGAGTCGGAGCGGGTGGCCCGGCTCGCGCGCAACGCAGCGCTGTTCCTCGCGGAGTGCCGCGCGGCCGGGCTGGACACCGGCGGGTCGGTCGGCGCCGCCATCGTGCCGGTCATCACCGGCAGCTCGATCCGCGCGGCCAAAGTGGCGGACGCCTTGTTCCAGCGCGGCATCAACGTGCAGCCGATCGTGTATCCCGCGGTGCCGGAGCGGTCCGCGCGGCTGCGCTTCTTCATCTCGTCGCTGCACGACGAAGGGGCGATCCGCCGCGTGGCGGCCGAGACGGCGCGCGCGCTGCGCGAGGCCGAGGGCGAGACGATCAGCCTGGCCGAACTGGCCCGGCAATTGGCGCGCGGCTGACCCGGGCTGTCGTGGCGGTACGGAAGAAGTCCAGGACCCGCAAGGGTCAGGCTGCAGCTGAGCACGGCGTCTCTGACCTGAAGGCCCTCGGCGGCCCCTTCGTCGAGGCGGTCGAGGCCACCCGGATGCCGATGGCGGTCACGGACCCCAGGGTGACCGACAACCCCATCATCTACGCCAACGCCGCGTTCCTGGAGCTGTCCGGCTACGCGCGCGAGGAGGTGATGGGGCAGGGCTACTTCTTCCTCATGGGCCAGCTCATGCAGCCTGAGATGGCGGCCCACATCGCGGAGGCGATGGCCGCCCACCGCAAGATCAATGTGGACGTGCCGTTCAACACCAAGGATGGCCGCAAGCTCTGGGTGACGCAACTGATCGACCCGATCGTCCAGGACGGCCAGGTGATCCAGCACTTCGCCTCGTTCGTGGACATCACTGACCGGGTGCGCCGGGAGGCGTCCCTGCGCGAGGCGAAAGAGACCCTGGATCGGCGCGTGGCCACCCGCACCCGGCGGCTGCAACTGACGAAGGAGCGGCTGGAAGAGGAGGTCGAGCGGCGTCGCCGGGTCGAGGCCACGCTGCGCGACGCGCTGGCGCAGGGACAGGAAGACCTGCGGTTCCGGGACTTCCTGGTCCGTGAGGTCAACCACCGGACCAAGAACGCCTTGCAGATGGCGGTCACGCTGCTTGAGTTGCAGGCGCGCCAATCCGATCCCGGGCTGCGGGACGGGTTGAGGATCGCCATGGGCCGGCTCAAGCGCATCGGCGAGGTGCACGCGCTGCTGACCTACGAGGCCGACCGGCCGGACAGCATCGACGTCCCGCCCTATCTGCGGCGTCTCTGCCAGGACCTATCCGAGAGTCTCGCGCCGCATCCGGGACAGGTGCAGGTCGAGGCGGACGTCGAGGAAGGGGGCGCCTGGGGGCCGGACCTCGTGATCCCGCTCGGCATGATCGTGGGCGAGGCGCTGACCAACGCGTTCAAGCATGCCTTCCCCGATGGCCGCAAGGGACAGGTCAGGGTCGAGCTGCACGGCGGCGGCGACGGGCTGATGACGCTGCGCATCGAGGACGACGGGATCGGCTTGCCCAAGCTGCGCCGGAAGGGCTCGCTCGGGCTCAGGCTGATCGACGTGTTCGCCAAGCAGGTCAAGGGTGGCGCCACGGTGGAGAACAGGCGCGACGGCGAGGGGGCCATCGTGGCGGTCACGTTCCCTGTTCCCGGCATCTCCGCGGCCTGAGCGAGTTGCAACCCCCACGACCCCGTGTTAGACGCCGCGTCGCCGGCAAATGGCCGGTTTCTCATATGATGGAAGCGCATTCGTGGCCTCTGCCACCACGACGACCTCCGGCGGCGGCCTCGCCGACCGCTATGCCGCCGCGCTCTATGCGCATGCCGAGGACCAGCGCGCGCTGGACGACACCATCGCGCAGATGGACGCGCTGGGCTGGCTGATCGACGCCAGCCCCGAGTTCCGCCGCCTGCTGCAGAGCCCGCTGATCGACGTGACGCAGGCGCGTACGGCGGCGTACGCCGTATTGGCCGACCAGGGCTTCAGCAAGATCGTGCAGGACTTCGTTGGCGTGATCGCCAACAACCGCCGGCTCGGGGCACTGCGCGGCATCGTCGCGGCCTTCGCGGCGCTGGTGGCGCAGAAGCGCGGCGTGGTGGTGGCGCATGTCGCCAGCGCGCACGAGCTGACCAACATCCAGCGCGAAGGCCTGCGTGCCCGGCTGATCGAGGCCGGCTACGGCAGCGTCAACATCCAGGATACGGTCGATCCGAGCCTGCTCGGCGGCCTGGTGGTGCGCATCGGCGCCCGCCTCTATGACACCAGTTTGAAGTCCCGGCTGCAGCGCCTGCAGTACGCGATGAAGGGAGCCGCCTAGTGGAAATCCGTCCCGCCGAGATCTCGGAGATCCTGAAGAAGCAGATCGCCGCGTTCGACACCGAGCAGAACGTCGCCGAGACGGGCCAGGTCTTGTCCGTCGGCGACGGCATCGCCCGCGTGTTCGGCCTGCAGAACGTGATGGCGGGCGAGCTCGTGGAGTTCCCTTCCGCCGGCATGACGGGCCTGGCGCTGAACCTCGAGTCCGACAACGTCGGCGTCGTGGTGTTCGGCGACGACACCCGCATCCGCGAGGGCGACACCGTCACCCGCACCGGCGACATCGCCGACGTGCCGGTCGGCCGCGGCCTGCTGGGCCGGGTCGTGGACGGCCTGGGCAACCCGATCGACG
>JBBSIT010000243.1:0-6522 GCA_038231995.1 Acetobacterales bacterium
CTTCCTGCCCGGCACGAAAAATCCCTCGCCGGCCCTCCGCCACTGCCTACCGGGATAAGGTCTTAGCCGACCCAGCGCATCTCGGCATTCTGTCGCGGGAAGTGCCGAGAATTCGCGCAATGACACACCGCAGCGCCTTGCCTGAGCCAGGCAGATTTCAGTATGATGCCTTCATACCAAACGGCAGGCTTTCCGCCTTGGAGAACCTCATGGCCTTGGCCGAGAAACGCACCATCAGCCTGCCACCCGAGCAGGCGGGCTATATCGATGCCCTGGTCAACAGAGGCAGCTATGCCTCGGCCAGCGAGGTCGTGCGGGCTGGACTGCGTGCCCTGCAGGAGCGCGAGGCCGCGGTCGAGCGCTGGCTGCGCGAGGAGGTCGCACCCGTGTACGACGCCATGCAGGCCGATCCTTCGCGTGCCGTCCCGGCTGAGCAGGTCCAGCAAACCGTACGGGCTCACCACGAGAAGCGCCTGAAAGCCAGGCGTGGCGCATAAGGTTGTCTTCGCGCCGGAAGCCCAGGCTGACCTACTCGAACTCTACGACACCATCTCCAGGAATAGCGGTGAGGAACGGGCGTTTGCCTATGTCGAGCGCATCGAGGCGTCATGCTTGGGCCTTGCGGCCTTTCCCGAACGTGGCACCCGACGTGACGACATCCGGCCAGGGCTGCGCGTGATCGGCATCGCCCGGCGGGTCGCGATCGCCTTCCACGTCACCACGGCAACGGTGACGATCGACCGCATCCTGTATGGCGGACGGGATTTCGGGGCGGCCTTCGAGGAGGGTTGAACCGCCGTTCAACGCGGCGGTCCTCGACGGGGATGGACTTACGGGTCATTGAACCTCCTCCGCTCGTCGCAGGGCCAATTCGATCTCGTGGCGCGGCGTCCTCTGCGTCTTCTTCGGGAATACGCGGACGACCACGACGCGACGGCCGGTGGCGGTGACGTAGGCAGCACGAGCGATGCCGTCCTGTTCTCTCATGGTCAAGAAGTTGGCGAGATGGGGACAGGACGGCGGCCCAGGTCCTCCGCGAGGCGCACGAGGTAGCCGTCCGGGTCCTGGACCAAGAACTCGCGCTGGCCGCCTTCATAGTCGCCGACTCTGTACCAAGCCTCCTGGGGCTCTTCAAGCAAAGGCCATCCTGCGGCGTCCAGCGCTGCCACGATCGGCGCGAGGCTCGCCACCTTGACTTGCAGGTTGATCCCCTGTCCCAGCGGCGGCCGCATGTCGCCGGTCTCCCAACCGGCATTGCGCCGGCACAGCATTACCTGCGCGCCCTCGCGTTCGAGGTAGGCGAACCCGGAGGCCGGGCGGTCATAGGCGACGTGGAAGCCGAGCCGGCCGCACCAGAATGTCAGGCTCGCCGCGAGATCGTTGACGAGGAGCTCGGGGACCAGCGACGCCCAACCGCTCGCGGGCGGGGCACCGCTGCCCGGCGACTGCGCTCTCGCGACGGCCGGGTCCTCGGCTTGAGGCCCGCCCATATCAGCCCTTCTGCGCCGCCATCAGCTCCGCGTCCTTGGCGCGGGCGCGCTGGGCGGCGGGGCGGTCGGCGATGCGGCGGGCGTACTCGGTGAACACGGGCCGCTCCGGCACGAGCTTGAAGCCGATGGTCCAGCCGAGCGCCCCGCCCCACAGCACGTCGGCGGCAGAGAACCGCTCGCCCAGCAGGTAGGGTCCGCGGCTGAGCGCGGCTGCGAGGGCGTCGATCACCGTGTCGTAGTCGCCGTAGGGACTCATCGCCCTGCCGCCGCCGTCGCGGCCGAGCGCGCGGTCCACCAGCGCGGGCTCGAAGCTGGCGGCGTAGAACACCATCCAGCGCAGATAGGGGCCACGCAGCGCGTCGGTGGCCGCGGGCGCCAGCCCGGCGGCCGGGAACAGGTCGGCAAGGTATAGGAAGATCGCCACCTGCTCGGTGACGACCGCATCTCCATCGCGCAGCGCCGGCAGCTTGCCCATCGGGTTGATCGCGAGATAGGCGGGCGCGTGTTACTCGTCCTTGCTCCGGTCCAGCACCTCCAGCGCGTAGGCCGCGCCGAGCTCCTCCAGCAGGGTGAGCACGCCGGTCGATCGGGTCCGCGGCGCGTGGAACAGCGTTATGGTCCGGTCGCTCATGGGATGGCCTCCTCGGTGGTGGCGTGCTCCCGCAGCGCCTCGGCGTAGATGCCGGTCCGCACGATGCCGTCCGCGCCTATGGCGCCGCGATACATGCCGCGCGTGTTGAACGGCATCGCCACCCGGCCGTCGCGATCGACCGCGACCAGCCCGCCGCCGCCGCCGACCCGGCCCACCTCCGCCACCACGTCGGCGGCGGCCTGTTCCAGCCCCTGCCCCGCCAGGCGCATGCGTGCCGAAATCTCGTGCGCGGCCGCCATGCGGATGAAGCTCTCGCCGTGCCCGGTGGCGGAGACGGCGCATGTCGCGTCCGCCCAGGTCCCGGCGCCGAACACCGGGGTGTCGCCGATGCGGCCGGGCATCTTGCCGGTCATGCCGCCCGTGCTGGTCGCCGCCGCCAGGGCGCCGGTGCGGTCGCGCGCGACGGCGCCGACCGTGCCGTGGCGGTCGAAGTCGTCCACCGTGCCGCCCCGGGCGCGCTCGGCCAGCACGGCGTCGAGAGCGGCGCGGCGTGCGGCGGTCTCGAAATAGGCGTCGTCCTCGAAGACGAGGCCCTGGGCGCGGCAGAAGGCGAGCGCGCCGGGTCCAGCGAGCAGCACGTGGTCGGAGCGCTCCATGACGGCGCGGGCCGCCAGCACCGGGTTGCGCGGGCCGCGGATGCCGGCCACCGCCCCGGCGCGGCCGGCGCCGGCCATCACGGCGGCGTCCATCTCCTGCTCTGCCCCGGAGGTGACCACCGCGCCGCGCCCGGCGTTGAACAACTCGTCGTCCTCCAGCGCCATGACCGCGGCGGTTACGGCGTCGATCGCCGGGCCGCCGGTGGCCAGCACGCGATGCCCAGCGAGCAGCGCCGCGCGCAGGCCGGCGTGGAACGCCTCGACTCGGTCGGGCACCATGTCCTCGGGCCGGATGGTGCCGGCGCCGCCGTGGATGGCGAGGGCGGTTCGGTCTGATTGCATCGGGGAGTCCTCGGCTGCGGAGCTGGAGTGCTCATAGCGCGGCGGTTCGCGACGCGCCATGATCGCGGGCATGGAGAACGCCAGGCTGCACGCGCCGGCTACCTTGCGCAACCGCGACCCGCTGCTGGCAGTGCTGCGTCCGTTGCTACCCGGCGCCGGGCTGGTCCTGGAGGTCGCGAGCGGCACGGGGGAGCACGTGGCCCACTTCGCCGGTGCGCTGCCTGGCCTGCTGTTCCAGCCGACCGACCCCGATGCGGACAACCGGGCCAGCATCGACGCGTGGACGGAGGGGCTGGCCAACGTGCGGCCAGCGCTGGCGCTCGACACAGCGTCGGCGTCCTGGCCCGTGGCGCGGGCGGACGCGGTGCTGTGCATCAACATGGTCCACATCTCGCCCTGGCCGGCGACCGAGGGCCTGGTTGCCGGCAGCGCGCGGGTGCTGCCGAGCGGCCGGCTACTGGTTTTGTACGGCGCGTTCAAGCGGGACGACCGGCACACGGCGCAGAGCAACGCCGAGTTCGACGCGGACCTGCGGGCGCGGGACCCTGCCTGGGGCGTGCGCGACCTGGAGACGGTGGCAGCGCTGGCGGAGGCGGCTGGGTTCGGGGCGCCGGAGGTCGTGGAGATGCCGGCCAACAACCTGCTCGTGGCGTTCCGCCGCAAAAGCTAGCGGCCGGATGTGAGCTGCGCCACAGCCGCGTCACACGCCGGACGGCATGGTCCCGCCGCCCAAGGAACGGGCGAGGAGAGGAGCAGCCGATGCACGTCGTTCATGAAGCCGAGTTCTTTTCGCCAGCCGCACGTGGGCCTGGCCTGGTCGCGCGGGCGGCCGCGGCGTTCCAAGCCTGGCGGGCGCGGGAGACGGAGCGGCGCCTGCTGCTGGACCTGAACGAGCGGTTGCGGGAGGATTGCGGCCTCGGCCCGGCAGCGCCGCGCAGCGCCGTGCCCCAGAGCATTTACACCCGCGGTGAAATCGCTCTGGCCTTTGTTTCACGCAACTGATCAGGCCGGCGTCGCAAGCTCCGGCGGGGCGCCGCGGGCCAGCACGGCGCGGGCGTGGGCGAGGTCGAGCTGGCCCTCCCACTTTGCGATGAAGATGGTGGCGACGGCGTTGCCGAACAGGTTGGTGATGGCGCGCGCCTCGGACATGAAGCGGTCGATCGGGAACACCAGCACGATGGCCTCGACCGGGAGCTTGCCGGCCAGGGTGCCGAGGGTGGCGGCGAGGGTGATGAAGCCGCCGCCCGTGACGGCGGCGGCGCCCTTGGAGGTCAGCAGCAGCACGGCGAGAATGACGAGGTAGTCGCCCCAGGAGAGCGGGATGTTGAGCGCCTGGGCGATGTAGGCGATGGCCATGGTGAAGTAGATGCTGGTGCCGTCGAGGTTGAAGGCGTAGCCGAGGGGGACGACGAGGCCGACGAGCGGGCGGGAGCAGCCCAGCGCCTCCAGCTTCTCCATCAGGGTAGGAAGCGCCGCCTCGGACGAGCTGGTGCCGAGTACGATGAAGAACTCCTCCTTGAGATAGCGCATCAGCTGGAGCAGCGAGAGCCCGCAATAGGCCATCACGCCCCCGAGCACGACGAACACGAAGACGACGCAGGTCAGGTAGAACGCGATCATCAGGAAGGCGAGGTTGCCGAGTTGGCCGATGCCGTAGCGGCCGATGGCGAAGGCCATGGCGCCGAATGCGCCGATGGGGGCTACGCGCATGATGAGCGCGACCACTCCGAACATGGCGGCGCCCGCCTCGTCCAGCACGCTCACCAGCTTCTTGCCGCGCTCGCCGACCTTGGCGAGGGCGATGCCGAACAGCACGGCGAAGAACAGCACCGGCAGGATGTCGCCCTTTGCGAACGCATCGACCACCTGGCTCGGGATGATGTTGAGCAGGAAGTCGATCGTGCTCACCTTGGCCTTGGGGTCGATGTAGCGGGCGACGGAGCCGGCGTTCAGGGTGGCCGGGTCGGCGTTCACCCCGGTGCCGGGCTCCAGCACGTGGCCGACGATCAGGCCGATCAGCATGGCGACCGTCGTCAGCACCTCGAAGTAGATGATGGCCTTGAGCCCGATGCGGCCGACGCCTGCAGTGTTGGTGAGCTTGGCGATGCCGACGACGATGGTCAGGAAAATGATCGGGGCGATCACCATCTTGACCAGTTTCACGAACGCGTCGCCCAGCGGCTGCATCTGCACGGCGAGCTCCGGGTAGAAATACCCGAGCAGCACCCCCAGCACGACCGCGACGATCACCTGAAAGTAGAGCGACTTCGACCCGGTGACGACCATGTTCTCTGTGTTCTCCCTGAATGGGCGATAGCCGAACCAGGGGTGGATTGCGACTCCGATTCGGCGCTCCGCCCCTTCATGCCGGCCGTCCGCGCCTGTAGGCTGGCATCCTCACCACAGGACACCCGCGCATGGACGAATACGTGATCGCCGCCCCCACCCAGGCCACGGTGCCCGTCGCAGGGGGCGGCGCGTTCCCGGTGCGGCGCATCTTCTGCGTCGGCCGCAACTACGCCGAGCACGCGCGCGAGATGGGCCACGACCCCGACCGCGAGGCGCCGTTCTTCTTCATGAAGCCGGCGGACAGCCTGGTCACATCGGGCGCCGACATGCCCTACCCGCCCATGACGGCGGACCTGCATCACGAGATGGAGCTGGTAGTGGCGCTCGACGGCGGCGGCGCGGACATCGCCGAGGCGGACGCGCTCGGCAAGGTGTGGGGCTACGCCGCCGGGCTGGACATGACCCGGCGCGACCTGCAGGGCGAGGCCAAGAAGCAAGGCCGTCCCTGGGACATGGGCAAGGGCTTCGACCACTCCGCCCCGATTGGCGACCTGGTCCCCGCCGCCGGCGTGGACCCGGCGCATGGCCGGATCGAGTTGCGCGTCAACGGCAGCGTACGGCAGAGCAGCGACCTATCCAAGCTGATCTGGAGCGTGCCGGAGACGATCGCCTACCTGTCGCGGTTGGTGCGGCTGGCGCCGGGCGACCTGATCTTCACCGGCACGCCCGAGGGCGTGGCGGCCGCACAGCGCGGGGACCTGCTGGAAGGCACGATCGAGGGCGTGGGGACGGTGCGGACGCGGGTCGTGTAGGGAGGCATCGGCCAGACCGTACCCGGTCTGGCCGGCGCGAGGCTAGCGGTAGCCGTACGGCGGCGGCGGGTAGTAGGCGGGCGGCGGCGCGTAATAGACCGGCGGGGGGGCGTAGTAGACCGGGGGCGGCGGCGGATAGTACGCCGGCGGCGGCGGTGGATAATAGACCGGAGCCGGCGCCACATACACAGGCGCGACCGGCACACCAATCCCAATGCCGACGCTTACGTGCGCCGACGCCATCTGCGGCACCGCCAGCACGGCCAGTGCGGCTGCACCTGCCATCAACAGCCCATTGCGTCGAATCATGTTCATCACCTGCAGCTAGAAAGCGCCTGGCA
>JBBSIT010000244.1:0-6508 GCA_038231995.1 Acetobacterales bacterium
ACCATCCACACCAACTCCGCCGCCGCCACCATCGCCCGGCTGCGCGACATGGGACTGGAGGACTACCTGATGACCGCCGTGCTGCGCGGCGTGCTGGCGCAGCGGCGGGTGCGCCGGCTGTGCCCCCACTGCCGGCGCGAGGCCGACGCGCCGCCCGAGCTGGTCGAGCGTTTCGGCCTGGGCCGGCGCACGGACCGCCGGCCGATCCGCCTGTGGCACGCCGTCGGCTGCCCGCACTGCCGCGAGACCGGCTACCGTGGCCGCCAGGCGATCGCCGAGTTCCTGGCGCCCGACGCCGCCCTGGAGCGGCTGATCTTCAGCCGGGCCGAGTCCGGCGAGATCGAGCGCGCGGCGGTGGTGGCCGGCATGGTGCCGATGTTCGACGCCGGGCTCGACGCGGCGCTGGCCGGCACGACGACCATCGAGGAAGTCGTACGCAGCATCCGCGCCGAGGCCTGAGCATGATCCACTCGATCATGCTCCGCTTGAACGAGGCCTGACATGCCCGCCTTCCGCTACACCGCGATCGACGCCTCCGGCCAGCTCATGCGCGGCACGATGGAGGCGCCCAGCGAGGCGGAGGTGGTGGCGCGGCTGCAGCGCCAGGGCAGCATCCCCATGCGCACCGGCCCGGCCGGCAGCGCGCTCGCCGGGCTGCTCAGCATGGAGGTGGGCCGCCGCGGCCTGTCGCGCCAGCAGGTCACGGACCTGACCCGGGAGCTCGCGATCATGCTGGGCGCCGGGCAGGACCTCGACCGCAGCCTGCGCTTCCTGGCCGAGACGGCGCCGAACGCGCGGGTGCGCACCCTCGTGGAGGCGTTGCGGGCCACGGTGCGCGACGGCGGCTCCCTCGCTGCCGCCCTTTCCGAGCACCCCGGCAGCTTCCCCGCGCTGTATGTCGGCATTGTCCGCGCCGGCGAGGCGGGCGGCACGCTGGCGCCGACCCTGGAGCGGCTCGCCGGGCTGCTGGAGCGGGAGCGCGGCCTCGCCGCCACCGTGAAGTCGGCGCTGATCTACCCCGGCGTGCTGCTCGCCGTCGCGATCGCCTCCATAGTGCTGCTGCTGACCCAGGTGCTGCCGCAGTTCGTGCCCCTGTTCGAGCAGAATGGCGCCGTGCTGCCCGGCCCGACGCGCGCCCTGATTGCGTTCGGCGACCTGGTGTCCAACTACGGCCTGTATGCCCTGCTCGGCCTGGTGGCCCTGGCGCTGATCGTCCGGCAGGCGCTGCGCCAGCCCGGGCCACGGCTGGCGTGGGACCGGCTGCTGCTGCGGCTACCGGTCGCGGGCGGGCTGGCGCGGGAAGTGATGGCGGCGCGCTTCACCCGCACGCTCGGCACCCTGCTGACCAACGGCGTGCCGCTGATCGCAGCGCTCGGCATCGTGCGGGACGCGATCGGCAACCAGGCCGGCGTCGGCGCCGTCGAGCGGGCGACGGGCAGCGCCAAGGCGGGCGCCGGGCTGTCGCGCCCATTGGAGGAGAGCGGCCTGTTCCCGCCGCGCACCGTGCACCTGCTGCGCCTGGGCGAGGAGACGGCGCAACTCGGCCCCATGGCGCTGCGCGCGGCCGAGATCCACGAGGAGGCGACCCGGCTCGGCGTGCAGCGCATGCTGGCGCTGCTCGTGCCCGGCATCACCATCGTGCTCGGCGCCGCGGTGGGCGGCATCGTCGCCTCCCTGCTGCTGGCGATGCTGGGGCTGAACGACCTTGCGTCTTGAGAGGGCTGGGCGACATGAGCCGGATGCCGGCTTCACGCTGATCGAGGTCCTGGTCGTGCTCGCCATCCTCGGCCTGGTCGCCGGGCTGGTGGCGACGCGGGGGCCGCAGCGCAGCGCCGCGCTGGACCTGCGCGCGGGAGCGGGCGAAGTGGCGCGGGCGATGCGGCTCGCGCGCACCCAGGCGATCGCGAGCAACAGCCCCGTCGCCGTCCAGCTCGACCCGGCGACCCAGGAAATGCGCGTCGGCGCCGCAGCGCCCCGCCATCTGCCGCCGGGTCTGGCCGTGTCCGTGATCTCGGTGGCCGAGCCCGGCCGTCCCGCCATCACCTTCGCGCCGGACGGCAGCTCGTCCGGCGGCCGGGTCGAGCTCGCATCCGGCGCGCGGCGGATGCAGGTCGGCGTCGACTGGCTGACCGGCCGGGTGAGCGTCGCGGATGCGCCGTGAGGCCGGCTTCACGCTGCTCGAAGTGCTGGTCGCCTTCATCATCGCGGCGCTGGCGCTCACCGCGCTGACCCAGGGCGCAGCTATCGGGCTGCGGTCGGTGCAGGTGTCGGGCCACGTGCAGGAGGCGGTGTCGCGCGCCAAGTCGCGCCTGGCCGCCATCGGCCACGGCGTTCCCCTGCAACCCGGCGAGCAGGAAGGGGATGACGGCGGCGGCTTCCGCTGGCGGCTGCGCGTCGCGCCGGCGACGACGGATCGGGCGGCGCCCTCCAGCACGGGGCGCGCCGAGCCCCGCCCCGTGTTGTACGACCTCGCCATGACGATCGAGTGGCGCATGGACGGCGGCGTGCGGCAGGTGGCGCTCAGCACCCAGCGTCTGGGCGTAGCACCCCCCGAGCCGCCATGAGCCGGCGCGATGCCGGGTTCACGCTGCTGGAAATCCTGGTGGCGCTCGTCGTCCTCAGCTTCCTCATGCTCGGGCTGTCGCAGGGGACCCGCTTCGGCCTGCAGGCGCTCACCGCGCAGGGACGGCTGCTCGAGGAGCGCGCGGAGCTGGACGCGGTGGACCGCACCCTGCGCCGGCTGATCGAGCGGATGGACCCGGGCGGCCCGAACCAGGCGCCGGAGATCCAGGGCGGCCGCAGCGCCCTGGCCTTCACCTCCGAACTTCCCGCCGCGGCCGCGGGGGCGGCGCGCCTCGCGGACGTCGCTCTCATGCTGACCGGCGGACGGCTGGTGCTGCGCTGGACGCCCCGCCTCAACGCCGTGCGGCTCGGTCCGCCCCCGGCGCCGCAGGAGGCCGAGCTGCTGCGCGGCGTCGAGCGGCTGGAATTCTCCTACTGGCCTGCAACGCCTGCCGAGGGCTGGGTCAACGCCTGGACCGAAGGCAGCCTGCCCGAGCTGGTGCGGATCAGGCTGGTGTTCCCGCGCGGCGATCGCCGGCGCTGGCCGGACATCGTCGCGGCCCCGCTGCGCGAACGCCCGCCCCGGTAGTTTCTTTCCGCCGTACTGTCGCGTAGGTTCCGCGGCGTGAGCCTGATCGACATGCTGCGCGAGTTCCTGGCCTGGTGGGCACGGCAATTGCTTTCGCTCGCGCCGCAGCATCTGGCTGCGCGCGACCCGCAGCGCGAGAACGCATTGCTGGCCGAAATTCAGCCCGCGGCGCTGACGTTGCGGATGCGGCGCCGGGCGCGGGAGGACGCGCTGGGCCGCTTCACCCTGGACGAGGCCGGCATGCGCGCGATGCGGGCAGCGTTGGCCGGACGCAAACCGGCGGCCGTCGTGCTGCTCCTGCCGGCCGGGCAGGTGCTGGAACAGGCGGTCGCGCTCCCGCTTGCCGCCGAGCGCGACCCGGAGCGGGTCCTGCAATACGAGATGGACCGGCTGACGCCGTTCACGCCGGATGAGGTCTATTGGGGCTGGACGGTGGCCCGGCGCGACCGTGCACGCGGCAAGCTGCACCTCTCGCTGCTGCTCGTGCCCAAGGCGGGCCTGCTGGCGCACGTGTCGGCGCTCGAACGGGCCGGCGCGGCGCCGACCGTGCTCGAAGCGGCAGGCCCGGCCGGCGCTCCGCTGCGGATCATCCTGCGGCAGGAGCCCTCCGCGCGGGAACGCTGGCGCCGCCGCGGGCTGGCTGCCGCCGCCACGGCTTGCGCGGTGCTGGCCATGGTCGCGGCCGGGTTGCCCTTCGTCCAGCAGTCCCGCGCATTCAGCACCGTCGAGGCGCGGATCGCGGCGCTGCGGCCCCAGGTGGACCAGGCGGACGCGCTGCGGCGCCGGATCGCCGCGATCGCCGGCAGCAACGACGTGATCGCGGCGCAGCGCGAGCGGGTGGGCGACGCGCTCGCCGTGGTCGCGGCCGTCACCGAGATCCTGCCCGACGACACCTTCCTCACCGACCTGCAGTTGCAGAGCCGCACCTTGACGCTGACCGGCCAGTCCGCCGCCGCCGCCCGGTTGATCGCCGCCCTCGCGGCCGACCCGGCGATCCGCAACCCCACCTTCACCGCGCCTGTCACCCGCAACGAGGCCGGCAAGTCCGAGGGCTTCGCGATCCGCGCGGAGGTTGGGCCGTAAGATGCGGGGGGAATGGACCACGGCGCTGCCGGAGGGGCGGCGGGGTCAGGCGCTCGCGGTCGGGCTGCTGGTCCTGCTGCTCGGCCTCGCCTGGGTCGCGGCGGCGGCGCCGCTGATCGCCTGGCACGCCGAGCGGGCGGAGGCGCTGGCGGGCCGGCGCGTGCTGGCCCGGCGCATGGCGCAGCTCGCAGCCACCCTGCCCGAGCTGCAGCGCCAGGCCGCGACCGTGCAGGCCGTGGGCACCGCGCAGGCAGCCTTGCTGGAGGGCGCTACGGACGCCGTGGCCGGCGCCAGCTTGCAGCAACTGGTGCAGGACATGGCGGTGCAGGCCGGCACGACGCCGTCCAGCATCGAGACGATGGCGGCCGAGCAGGTCGGCGATTATCGCCGGGTCGGGGTGCGTATCGCCGTGTCGGCGCCCTGGCCGGTGCTGGTCCGGCTGCTGCAGGCGGCGGCGCAGGCGACGCCGGAGATGCTGGTCGATGATTTGCAGGTGCGCGGGACCCGTCTGCTGGTCCGCCCGGCCGACCTGCCGCTCGACGCGTCGATGACGATATATGCCTTCCGCGCGGCGGCGCCCCGATGAGCGCCCCTGCTTTCGCCGCCCTTCTCGGCCTCGCCGCGGTGCTGACTGCTGCGATCGTACTTGAAATCGGCGCACGATCCCGTGAAGAGAGTGCCATGACCCCGCCGACCCCTACCCAACCCGCGCCGGCGCTGCGCCCCGACGCCGCGCGCCCGGCCGCCCAAGCCGCGGCGTGGGCCCAGACCGCGCTGGCGCGCCCGTTGTTCAGCCCGACGCGCCGGCCCGCTCCTGCGCCGGCCGCGGCAGCCCCGGGCGCCCCGGCGGGGCTGCCGCGGGTGACGGCCATCCTCGTCAGCCCCGGCGGCAAGAGCGTCATCTTCGCGGCCGGCGACGGCGGCAAGCCGGTCGTTGCCGGCGAGGGCAGCCGGGTTGGCGCCTACCAAGTGCAGTCGATCGAGGTCGGCCGCGTCACGGTGCTCGGACCCGGCGGACCGCAGGTGCTCGGCCCCAGCTTCGACGAGAGCCCGCCCCCGAAGCCGTCCGGCGCTCCGGACCTGTCCAGCCTGCTGGGCCTGCCCGGCCTGCCCCCGCCGAAACCAGGCGCGCCGGCGGCCGATCCAGGGATCTCCATCCCCGGCCTGCGCCGATGATGCGCCGCCAAAGTCTTCTAGTGGCGCTGCTCGCCGTGGCAGGGTGCGAGCGGTCGGCCGTGCTGGCGCTGCAGCCCCTGCCGGAGGTCCAGGGCACCGCCGGCGTTGCAGCCCCACGCATCAGCGGCCGCGTCGGCACCACGGAGACGACGGCCGCGCCCCAAGTCCTCTACGGCCGCGGGCCGTCCGTCACCGCCCCGCAGGAAAGCCCGGCGGCGGAGGGGGGCGACATCTCCGTGGACTTCGTGGACACCGATATCCGCGAGGTCGTGGCCCAGGTGCTCGGCACCCTGCTGAAGGTCAACTACACCATCGACCCGGCGGTGCGCGGCACCGCGACGCTGCGCACCGTCAATCCCGTGTCGCGCGCGCAGCTCCTGCCCGCGCTCCAGGCGGTGCTGGGGCAGAACGGCGCGGCCCTGGTGCAGTCGGGCAGTCTCTACCGCGTCGTGCCGGCGGCCGTTGCGGCCGCCTCGGGCGCCCTGGCTGGCACCGACCCGGTATCGGGCGGCGCTGTCATCCCGCTGCGCTACGCGTCGGCCGAGGACCTCGCCCGGGTGCTGCAGCCCTTCGTCGGCAGCAGCGGCCGTATCGTCGCCGACCCCAGCCGCAACGTCCTGCGGGTCAGCGGCGACCCGGCGACGCGCGAGACGCTGGTCTCGCTAGTGCGCTCGTTCGACATCAACGCGCTCGCCGGGCAGTCCTACGCGCTGTTCCCCGTCCCCTCCGGCAGCGCAAAGGACTTCGCGGCCGCGCTGTCCGAGGCGTTCCGCAGCCAGGCCGGCGGCGCGCTGGCCGGCGTAGTGCGCGTCGTGCCGCTCGAGCGCAACAACTCCGTGTTGGCCGTGTCCAGCCAAGCCCGCTACATCGACGAGGCGCGCCGCGTGTATGCCTTGGTGGAGCGCGGACGGCGGCAGAACGTGCGCGCCTGGAACGTGTACTACCTGCAGAACAGCCGCAGCAACGACATCGCCTACGTGCTGCAGCAGGCCTTCACGCCCCGCAACGTCACGGCGCAGCCGAGTGCGCGCAGCGTGGGCGCCACGGCGCCGGGGCGAGGGACGCGGCGGCAGGGCGGAGGCGGCGGTTACGGCGGAG
>JBBSIT010000245.1:0-6501 GCA_038231995.1 Acetobacterales bacterium
GCCACGGCGAGAGCGTCGGCGGCGCCCCCGAGCGCATGGCGCCGAAGTGGTTCGACAATGACCCGGCCAAGTCGTCCGCCCAGACCGTCGATGAGCTGCGCCGCTCCCTGGACCTCGCGCGGGGTGTCTATCTCCACGCGCACGGCACAGCATTTGCGATCCATGCCGACCGGCACGCCGCCCATGCCGCCGCCTGCGCCGCCGAGGGCATCCCGGCGCTCGCCGCCGCCTTCGGCCCGGCGGAGCTGGACAAGGCGGTGCTCGACGCCCTGTTCCGCGCCGTGGGCGTCGGCGCGTGGGAAGGGCTGCGGCGCAACCTGCCCGGCCTCGACGCCCGCCTCACGCCGGACCTCGACGACGCCGGCATCGCGCAGTTCCTCGCCACCCGCCAACCGCGCGCGCGCCTACCCGTGCGCCACGCCGTCGGCATGCTCGACCCCGTAGAGGACCTGCCCGAGGTCCTGGCCGAGACCAGATGCCGCTTCGTCAAGCTCAAGCTCTCCGGCGATCCCGACGCCGACCGCGCGCGCCTCGCCGCCATCGCCGCCGTCCTGCCCGATCAGGTGAAAGGCGCTAGCCTCGACGCCAACGAGCAATACGCGCCCGATGCCCTCCCCGCGCTTGCTGCCATGCTGGAACGCGACAAGGCGCTCGCCCCCATCCGCCAACGCCTGCTCTATGTCGAGCAGCCCGTCGCGCGGGACGCGCGGGACCAACCCCTGGGCGCGTTCGGCGCGGCCTATTCCTGCGTGCTGGACGAGGGCGACGACGGCTACGCCGCCTTCCCCTGCGCCCTCGCCCTGGGCTGGCGCGGCGTGTCCAGCAAGTCCTGCAAGGGCACTTACAAGGCGCTGCTGAACGCCGTCCGCGCCGAGCGGGAAAACGCGCTGATGACCGCCGAGGACCTGACCTGCCAGCCCGGCCTCGCGCTGCAGCAGGACACGGCGCTGGCCGCCTTCCTCGGCCTGCCCCACGCCGAGCGCAACGGGCACCGCTATACTGCCGGATTCGTGGACCCGACCGAGGCCGCGGCCTTCGCCGAAGCGCACCCCGAGCTCTACGACGGCGCCCGCCTGCGCCTCACTGACGGCGCCATCGACGCGTCGCGCATCGGCACGACGCCGGGCTATGGCAGCGCGATCCATCCGCACTGGACGGCGCTGCCGCCGCTCCGCCACTCCACTCCAGCCTGAGGAAACCTCGCATGGCGCAACGCCGCATCGGCATCGTGATGAACGGCGTCACCGGGCGCATGGGCATGAACCAGCACCTGATCCGCTCCGTCGCCGCCATCCGGGCGGAGGGCGGCCTGAAGCTGGCGTCCGGCGACGTGCTGATGCCCGACCCCATCCTGGTCGGCCGCAACGAGGACAAGCTGGCGGCCCTTGCCCGCGCCCAGGGCGTAGCGCGCTGGACCACCGACCTCGACGTGGCGCTGGCGGACCCCGAGGACGAGCTGTTCTTCGACGCGGCGACGACGCAGTTGCGCGCCGGGCTGATCCGCCGGGCCATCGAGGCGGGCAAGCACGTCTATTGCGAGAAGCCGACCGCCGACAATTTGGAGGAAGCTGTGGCCGTGGCGAAGCTCGCCAAGTCGCGAGGCATCAAGCACGGCGTGGTGCAGGACAAGCTGTTCCTCCCCGGCCTGCAGAAGCTGCGCATGTGCCTGGACAGCGGCTTCTTTGGCCGCGTGCTCAGCGTGCGCGGGGAGTTCGGCTACTGGGTGTTCGAGGGCGACTGGCAGCCGGCGCAACGCCCGTCCTGGAACTACAAGGCGGCCGAGGGCGGCGGCATCATCCTCGATATGCTCTGCCATTGGCGCTACGTGCTCGACAACCTGTTCGGCGAGGTCCAGTCCGTCTCCTGCCTGGGCGCAACCCACATCCCGGAACGGGTGGACGAGGCTGGCCGCCGCTACCAGGCGGACACCGACGACGCGGCTTATGCGACGTTCCAGCTCGCGGGCGGCGTGATCGTGCACATCAACTCGTCCTGGACGACGCGGGTGCGGCGCGACGACCTCGTGACCTTCCACGTGGACGGCACGCTCGGCAGCGCTGTCGCCGGGTTGCAGAAATGCTGGACGCAGGCGCGGGTCAATACGCCGAAGCCCGTCTGGAACCCCGACATCCCGCAGCCGATCGACTTCTTCAAGGCGTGGGACGAGGTGCCGGACAACCAAGCCTACCCCAACGGCTTCCGCGCCCAATGGGAGCTGTTCCTGCGCTATCTCACCGGCGAGACCGAGACCTTTCCTTGGAATTTGGAGGCCGGCGCGAAAGGCGTGCAACTCGCCGAGGCCGGGCTGCAGAGCTGGCGCGAGCGCCGCTGGATTGATGTTCCACGGCTGGAGTTCTGACCGATGCCCACGATTGCACTGCCCAACGGCGACGGCCGCCTGCATGCCTACACGACGCAGCCGCCCCGCGTGTTCCCTACCGCCTCTCCTCCGTTCACCCGCGTCGCCTACAGCGCCGCGCATGTGGTCGCGGACGCGCGGGCCGACGGCGACCCCTGGCTCACCCCGGCGATCGATTGGGACCGCACCATCGCCTACCGCCGGCACTTGTGGTCGCTGGGCCTGGGCGTGGCAGAGTCCATGGACACGGCGCAGCGCGGCATGGGGCTGGACTGGCCCACCAGCCTGGAGCTGATCCGCCGCTCGCTCGCGGCCGCGCCCGAGGGCGCGCTGATCGCCTGCGGCGCCGGGACCGACCACCTGCCGTCCGGACCCGGCGCCACCGTCGATGACGTGATCCGAGCCTACGAGGAGCAGTGCGAGGCGATCGAGGCCCTGGGCGGCCGCATTATCCTGATGGCGTCGCGCGCGCTCGCCGCCTGCACCGCCGGGCCGGACGACTACCTACGCGTGTATGGCCGCATCCTGGGCGGCGTGCGCCAGCCCGTCATCCTGCACTGGCTCGGCGATATGTTCGACCCGGCGCTCGCGGGCTACTGGGGCCACGCCGATATTTCCGCCGCCATGGCGACCTGCCTGCAGGTGATCGAGGCCGACCCCGCCAAGGTGGACGGCATCAAGATCAGCCTGCTCGACAAGGAGCACGAGATCGCCATGCGCCGCCGCCTGCCGCGCGGCGTGCGGATGTACACCGGGGACGATTTCAGCTACGCCGAGCTGATCGCCGGCGATGAGCAGGGCCACAGCGACGCCCTGCTCGGCATCTTCGACGCCATCGCCCCGGCCGCCGCCGCAGCACTGGGCAGCCTGCAGCGCAACGACCTCAGCACGTTCCACGACATCCTAGCGCTGACCGTGCCGCTCAGCCGGCACATCTTCCGCGCGCCGACCCGGTTCTACAAGACGGGCGTCGTGTTCATGGCCTATCTGAACGGGCACCAGGACCACTTCGTCATGGTCGGCGGCCAGCAATCCGCCCGCTCCCTGCCGCACCTCGCCGAGCTGTTCCGCCTTGCCGACCAGGCCGGGCTGTTGTCCGACCCCGAGCGCGCCTGCACCCGGATGCGGGCCGTGCTCGCCGTGCACGGCATATATTAGAGGATGGCCGACCTCTCGCGCCTGTCGCTCAACACCATCACGGTGCTGCAGTGGTCGCTCGCGCAGTGCATCGAGGGCTGCGCGCGGCACGGCATCCCCGGCATCTCGCCTTGGCGCGACAAGCTGGCGGAGCTGGGCGTGGCGGCCGCAGCGAAGCAGATCCGCGACGCCGGGCTGCGCGTGTCCGGCCTGTGCCGCGGCGGCATGTTCACCCAGCCCGGCGCCATTGAGGACAACCGGCGCGCCATCGACGAGGCGCACGCGCTCGGCGCGGACTGCCTGGTGATGGTGTGCGGCGGGCTGGCGCCGGGCAGCAAGGACCTGGTCGGCGCGCGCGAGATGGTGGAGGACGGGCTCGCCGCGGTGCTGCCGCACGCCCGCGCCGCGGGGGTGACGCTGGCGCTGGAGCCGCTGCACCCGATGACCTGCGCCGACCGCAGCGTGCTGAGCACAACCGCCCAGGCGCTGGAGCTCGCGGCGCGGCTCGGCGACGGCGTGGGCCTCGCGCTCGATGTCTATCACATCTGGTGGGACCCGGCGCTGGACGACGACCTCGCCCGCGCCCGGGGCCGCATCGCCGGGTTCCATGTCTGCGACTGGCTGGTGCCGACGCGCGACCTGGTGCTCGACCGCGGCATGATGGGCGACGGCGTGATCGACATCGCCGGCCTTCGCGCGCGCGTGGACGCGGCGGGCTACACGGGGATGATCGAGGTCGAGGTGATGAGCCAGCAGGACTGGTGGACCCGCGACGGCGACGAGGTGCTGCGGGTCATGAAGGAGCGCTTCGCCGCGTGCTGACGGCCATCAGCATGTCCCAGGTTTCGTCGCTCCCTGACGCATTGACCCGGTCGGTGGATCGACCCATTGTCGGGCAGGAGCAGCCGCAATGGACACCGCGCCGCGGAGAGCACGGATCGAGGACGTCGCGCGGGAAGCGGGCGTTGCGCGGTCGACCGCGGCCCTGGCGTTGCGGGACAGCACGCGGCTGCGGACGGAGACGCGCCTCGCCGTGCATGAGGCGGCGGTGCGCCTTGGCTACGTCTATGACCGCGCCGCGGCGCAGCTGCGGTCCGGGCGGTCCCATACGATCGGCCTGCTGGTCTGCGAGATCACCAACCCGTTCTACGCCGAGCTGACCGCGGGCGTGGAAGCGGCCCTCGACGCCGCCGGCTACGTCGCGATCCTGGCCAACACCTCCGAGTCCCCGGCCCGGCAGCGTCGCATGCTGGACCGGTTCCGCGAGCAGCCGGTGGACGGCGTCATCTTGATGCCCGCGACGGGCACCGGCCCGGACCTGCTCGACGAGCTCGATGCACAGGGCGTGCCGCACGCGACGGTCGTGCGCCGCCTCGGCCGGGAGGCGCATGCCGGCCCCGACAACCAGGCCGGCGCCGGGCTGGCGACCGAGCACCTGCTGCGGCTGGGGCATCGCCGCATCGCCTTCCTGGGTGGGCCCGCGCAGAACTCCGTCTCGGCGGGGCGGTGGGACGGGTACGCCGCCGGGATGCAGGCCGCCGGGCTGGCGCCGCATCACCTGCCCTGCCGCAGCGACATGGGGGAGGCGTCGGCCATCGCCTCGGGGCTGCCGCAGGACGGGCCGACGGCGCTGGTGTGCTTCAACGACTCCGTGGCGTTCGGCGCGATGCTGGGGCTGATGCGCGCCGGGCGACGACCCGGCCGGGATGTCGCGGTGACCGGATTCGACGACATACGCGAGGCGGCGGTCTGGTATCCGCCGCTGACCACCATCCGGGTCGCCCCGGCCGAGATCGGCGCGGCGGGTGCGCGCGTCCTGCTCGAACAGATCGCCGACCCGGCGGGGCCGAGGCGCCAGGAGGTGCTGCAGCCGGCCCTCATCGTGCGGCAATCCTGCGGCGGCCCGCTCGGGAAAGCGGCCTGATGCTCGATACCGTGCAGGGCGCCGACTTGTCGGAGCTCCACGCCGCGCTGCGCGAGGCGGCGCGCCGGTTCGCCGAGGCGGAAATCATCTCCCTCGCGGCCGGACTGGACGAGAGCGAGGCGTATCCCGCCGAGCTCTACCGCAAGCTGGCCGATGCGGGCCTGTTCGGCATCACGGTGCCGGAGGACCTGGGCGGGGTCGGTGCCGACGCGCTCGCCTACGCGCTCGTCATGGAGGAGCTGTCCCGCGGCTACGCCTCCGTCGCCGACCAAGTCGGCCTGGTGGAGCTGCTGGGCACCTTGCTGACGCAGCACGGCACCGCGGCGCAGCAGGACCGCTATCTCCGTCCGCTGCTGCGCGCGGAGCTACGCTGCGCCTATGCGCTGACCGAGGCCGAGGCGGGGTCCGATTTGGCCGGCCTGCGGACGACGGCGCGGCGGGACGGCGAGGACTGGGTGCTGGACGGCGCCAAGCTGTGGATCCACAACGCTCCGGTGGCCGACTTCGCCGCCGTGCTGGCGCGCACCGACCCGGCGGCCGGCCATCGCGGCATGTCGATCCTGCTGGTCGAGCTGGACCGGCCCGGCGTCACGCGCGACCGCAAGGAGCACAAGATGGGGCAGCGCGCCTCCCAGGTCGGCGGGCTGCGCTTCGACGGCGTGCGCCTGCTCGGCGACGCGGTGCTCGGTCCGGAGGGGCGCGGGTTCCACATGATGATGTCGGTGCTGGACAAGGGGCGGGTCGGCATCGCCGCCCTGGCGATCGGCATCCTGCAGGCGGCGCTGGAGGACAGCATCGGTTACGCCAAGCAGCGCCGGCAGTTCGGCCAGGCGATCGCCGAGTTCCAGGCGGTGCAGTGGATGATCGCCGACATGGCCAAGGACGCCCATGCCGCACGGCTCATGGTGCACCATGCCGCGCGGCTGCTGGACGCCGGGCGACGCGCCACCTTGGAGGCGAGCATGGCGAAGTGCTTCGCGTCCGACGCGGCGGTGGCGCGGACCGCCGACGCGGTGCAGATCCATGGCGGCTCCGGTTACATCCGCGGCGTCCGCGTGGAGCGGCTGTTCCGCGATGCCAA
>JBBSIT010000246.1:0-6463 GCA_038231995.1 Acetobacterales bacterium
CGCCTCTTCTGTAGTTGTAGGCGGCATGCTGGATACGGGATACCTGCGTAACTCGAAAAAGGGTACGGACCCCCGGCGCTTATCTAACCGGGGGTCATTTTTATGCCAGCTTACCCTTCTCCTTCGTAGTAGCTGACCTCGGCGTCGCCACGAAGGTATTTACCGAGGGCTCTCCTCTCTTTCGGGCCTCCGGGAGCCGCCCCCGCGAAGAGGCCGACCTTGCCCGAGTCCGGGTAGATGGAGATGTCCGGTTCGATCATGGTAGAGAAGCAGAGAAATCTGAGCGGTGCATCGGATGAGTTGAAGACCTGATGCCCTCTATTCTCCCCGACCGTCAACGCGACGTAGGACCCTTCGGAGACTTCGACCTCCTCGTCTCCGATCCGTAGAATTCCCCGTCCCTCCAGTACATAGATGGCTTCTTCGTTGCCGAGGTGGTAGTGATAAGGCCACGCTCTGCGCCCCGGCGGGGACCGCCAGCAGCGTGAGGACAAGTGCCATGCAGGCAGCGGATCGAGCCATGGGCATCAACTGCCGCGCGCGCCGGGCCGTGGTCAAGATGGCGTTTACAGGGAAATCACCTGACCGCCGCGCACGGCGTCGAGGAAGGTGGGCACGCCCGCGACCTCGACGCCGGGCAGCAGCCCGGCGGGGTCGATCCCCTCCGCCCGCAGCCCGGCGTCGCAGGCCATCAGCCGCACGCCCAGCTCCCCCGCCGCCGCCCGCAGCTCGTCCAGCCCCGCCACCCCGCGTGCCCGCACGACCCCGTCCCGCGCCGCATCCTCCAGCCCCGACCAATCCGCCAGCAAGGCCCGGCATCCCCCATTGGTCGCGAACAGAGTAACGGACCGGCCTACCGCCGCGGCACCAGTTGCCATGACGAACGCGAAATGCGCCCGGTCATGCGCGCCGGACGCCAGCAGGATGCCGAGCGGCTCAGCCATGCGCGGACAGGTCGCGGATGGTGGCCTCCGGTCCGCACAGCGCGCAGGACGGCTCGCGCCGCAGCCGGACGGTGCGGAACCGGGCGCCGAGCGCATCCCAGATCAGCAGCCGGCCGGACAGGCTCTCGCCGATGCCGAGCACCACTTTCAGCACCTCGGTCGCCTGCAGGCTGCCCAGCACGCCGGTGATGGCGCCGAGGATGCCGGCCTCCGCGCAGGACGGCACGAGCCCGGGCGGGGGCGGCGCGGGATAGAGGCAGCGGTAGCACGGCCCGTCCGCGTCGAGGTGCGGGCGGAAGGTGCTGAGCTGCCCGTCGAACCGCAGCACGGCGGCCGAGACGAGCGTGCGGCGCGCCAGCACGCAGGCATCGGCCACCAGGAATCGCGTGTCGAAGTTGTCGCTGCCGTCGCACACCAGGTCGTAGGCGCCGACCAGCGCCATCGCGTTGGCCGCCGTCAGCCGCGTCGCATGCGCCTCGATCCGCACGGCCGGGTTGATCGCCCGCGCCGCCTCGGCCGCCGAATGCACCTTAGGCTGGCCCAGCCGCTCCGTGGTGTGCGCGATCTGGCGCTGCAGGTTGCTGAGCTCCACCCGGTCGTCGTCCACCAGCCCGATCGTGCCGACGCCGGCCGCCGCGAGATACAGCGCCAGCGGGCTGCCGAGCCCGCCCGCACCCACCACCAGCACCCGCGCCGCCCGCAGCCGCGCCTGCCCGGTGCCGCCGACCTCGGCCAGCAGGATATGGCGGGAGTAACGGCTGATCTCGTCTTCCGTGAAGTCCAGGTCCATGCTGCCGACATGGGGGCGGCGGAGGCGGAAAGCGATGGAGGATGCGGCGCTCGTGCTGTTCAGCGGCGGGCAGGACAGCACGACCTGCCTCGCCTGGGCGCTGGACCGCTTTGCCCGCGTCGAGACGGTCAGCTTCGCCTACGGCCAGCGCCACGCCGTGGAGTTCGAGTGCCGCGGCCCGGTGCGCGACGCGTTGGCCGGGACGCCGGGCTGGGGCGAGCGGCTCGGCCCGGATCACGTGATCGACCTCGCCGGATCCCTCTCCACGCTCGGCAGCACGGCGCTGACTTCGGACGCCGCCATCGCGATGACCGCGGAGGGCCTGCCCAACACCTTCGTGCCCGGCCGCAACCTGCTGTTCCTGACCTACGCCGCCGCGCTCGCCTACCGCCGCGGGCTGCGCCGGGTCGTGGGTGGCATGTGCGAGACGGACTTCTCCGGTTATCCGGATTGCCGGGACGACACGATCAAGGCGATGCAGCTCGCGCTCAACCTCGGCATGCAGCGCCGCTTCGTGCTGGAGACGCCGCTGATGTGGTTGGACAAGGCCGCGACCTGGGCGCTGGCGGACACGCTCGGCATCGTCGAAGTCGTCATCGAGCGCACGCACACGTGCTACCTGGGCGACCGCACCCATCGGCATGACTGGGGTAATGGCTGCGGCGCCTGCCCGGCCTGCGAGCTGCGCGCCGCGGGCTGGCGCAGGTGGCGCGGCTAACCTGGGAGCAGCCTGAGCATGTTCGACTGGATCACCGGCTTCCTGGAACGGACCGGCGCGCTCGGCACCTTCCTGCTGATGCTGGCCGAGCACGTGTTCCTGCTGATCCCCTCCGAGCTCATCATGCCGATCGCGGGGTTCACCGCGGCACAGGGCCGGACGAGTTTCGTCCTCGTCGTGCTTGCCGGCACGCTCGGGTCCGTGCTGGGGACGCTGGGCTGGTACTACGTCGGGCTCTGGCTTGGGCTGGAGCGGATCCGCGATTTCGCGGCCCGGCACGGCCGATGGCTGGTCCTCTCCTCCGCCGAGATCGACCGCGCCGAGGACTGGTTCAAGCGGCATGGGACGATGGTCGTGTTCCTGGGCCGGATGATCCCGGGCGTGCCCACGTTCATCTCGATGCCGGCGGGCGTTGCCCATATGCCGCTCGCTGTCTTCCTAGGCTGGACGGCGCTCGGCACGGCGTTGTGGATGGCGCTGCTGGCAGGGGCGGGATACGTCCTGCAATCGCAATACGGGCGTGTGGCCGACCTGCTCAACCCGGCCTCGAACGCGATCGTCGGCCGTATCGCCGTCTGGTATGTCTATCGCGTCGCGACGTTCCGGCCGATGCGCCGTTGATGCGCGCTCGGCATCGTCGAACTCGTCGTCGAGCGCACGCACACGTGCTACCTCGGCAACCGTACCCACTGGCACGAGTGGGGCTATGGCTGCGACGCCTGCCCGGCCTGCGAGCTGCGCGCCGCGGGCTGGCGCGCGTGGCGCGGCTTATCCGCCTGACCCGGGAGCAGCCTCCACATGTTCGACTGGATCACCGGCTTCGTGGAGCGGACCGGCGCCCTCGGCATCGTGCTGTTGATGCTGGCCGAGAACGTGTTCCCGCCGATCCCTTCCGAGCTGATCATGCCGCTCGCCGGGTTCACCGCCGCGCTGGGCGAGACCAGCATCGTGGTCGTCGTGCTCGCCGGCACGCTCGGGTCCCTGCTGGGCGCGCTGATCTGGTACTATGTCGGGCGCTGGCTCGGTCTGGACCGGCTCCGCAGCCTCGCGGCCCGGCACGGCCGCTGGCTGGTGCTCTCCCCCGCCGAGATCGACCAGGCCGAGGACTGGTTCCGGCGGCACGGGGGGAAGGCCGTGTTCCTGGGCCGGCTGATCCCGGGCGTGCGCACGCTGATCTCGGTGCCGGCGGGCGTCACCCGCATGCCCCTGGCCGGCTTCCTGGCCTGGACGACGCTGGGCACCGCGCTGTGGACGGCGCTGCTCGCCGGCGGCGGCTACGTGCTGCAGGCCCAGTACGGCCGGGTGGCCGGCATCGTCAACCCGGCCTCGAACGTGATCGTCGGCCTGATCGCCGTCTGGTACATCTATCGCGTCGTGACCTTCCTGCCGACTCGCCGTTGATGCGCGGCCGGTCCGACCGCGCTATAGTGGAGGCCAGCCAAGGAGCGCCCCCATGACCGCCGACGTCACGGCCTTCTTCGACCCCGCGACCAACACCGTTACCTACCTGCTCGCCGACCCCGCCACCGGCGCCTGCGCCATCATCGACCCGGTGCTCGATTTCGATGCGAAATCCGGCCGCACCGCCACCGGCTCGGCCGTCGCCGTCGCCGACGCCGTCGAGGCGCGCGGGCTGCGGGTAGAGTGGCTGCTGGAAACGCATGTGCACGCCGACCACCTCTCGGGCGCGCCGTATCTGCAATCCAGGCTGGGCGGCCAAGTCGGCATCGGCGAGCACATCCGCACCGTGCAGTCCCTGTTCGGCCGCCTGTTCAACTTGGCCGTCGCGGACGGACGCGAGTTCGACCGGCTGTTCGCCGACGGCGACACGTTCCAGGTGGGCAGCCTCGACGTGCGGGTGCTGCACACGCCGGGCCACACGCCGGCCGACGTGACCTATGTCGCGGGGGACACGGCCTTCGTGGGCGATACCTTGTTCATGCCGGATTACGGCACGGCGCGGGCGGACTTCCCCGGCGGCTGCGCCCGCACGCTGTATCGCTCGATCCGCCGCGTGCTGGACCTGCCGCCCGAGACCCGGCTGTTCACCGCGCACGACTACAAGGCGCCGGGCCGGGACGGGTTCGCCTGGGAGAGCACGGTCGCCGGGCAGCGCGCCGGCAACGTGCACGTGCGCGACGGGGTGACGGAGGACGATTACGTCGCGATGCGCCAGGCGCGGGACGCCACCCTGTCGATGCCGGCGCTCATCATCCCGGCCGTGCAGGTCAACATGCGCGGCGGCAAGCTGCCGGCGCCGGAGGAGAACGGGGTGCGCTACATGAAGATCCCACTCGACGCCCTGTAGCCCTGGGCTCCGCGACGGAGCCCAGGGCCATTTGCGTTAGGACTTCGCCCAGTGGTGGTCATGCACCAGGCCGTCGTCGTGGTGGTCGTCCATCGCCTGCTTCACCACGTCCTCCATGCGCGACGCCTGCTGCTGCTCCGGCTGGCGGATGTGCTCGCGCGGCGCCTCGTCGTGCTCATGGAACTGGTCCGTCTCCGTGCTGCCGGCCATCGCCGTCGTCGAGGACCGCCCGCCCGAGGCCGCGACCGCCACCGCGTCGAACCAGCCGGTGCCGACCTCGCGCTGGTGCCGGGTCGCGGTGTAGCCGTCCGGCTCGCTGGCGAACTCGGCCTGCTGCAGCTCGGAGTAGGCCGCCATGCCGCGCTCCTTGTAGCCGCGCGCCAGGGTGAACATCGAGTGGTTCAGGCTGTGGAACCCGGCCAGCGTCACGAACTGGAACCGGTAGCCCATCGCGCCGATCGCCTGCTGGAAGCCGGCGATCTCCTCGGCGCCGAGCTTCTTCTGCCAGTTGAAGCTGGGCGAGCAGTTGTAGGCCAGCATCTTGCCCGGGAACTGCGCATGGATCGCGTCGGCGAAGCGCTTGGCCTCCTCCAGGTTCGGCTCGCTCGTCTCCCACCACAGCAGGTCGGAATACGGCGCGAAGGCGAGGCCGCGGGCGATGGCGTAGTCCACGCCCATGCCGGGCTTGATCCGGAAGTAGCCCTCCGGCGTGCGCTCGCCGGTGAGGAACGGGCGGTCGCGCTCGTCCACGTCGGCGGTCAGCAACTGCGCGCTGTGCGCGTCGGTGCGGCACAGCAGCACGGTCGGCACGCCCTCGACGTCCGCGGCGAGCCGCGCGGCGTTCAGCGTGCGGATGTGCTGGCTCATCGGGATCAGCACCTTGCCGCCGAGATGGCCGCACTTCTTCTCGGAGGCCAGCTGGTCCTCGAAATGCACGCCTGCAGCGCCCGCCTCGATCATGGCGCGCATCAGCTCGAACGCGTTCAGCGCCCCGCCGAACCCGGCCTCCGCGTCGGCGATGATCGGCGCCATCCAATGTGTCGTCCGGTCGCCCTCCATCTGCGCGATCTGGTCGCAGCGGCGCAGCGCCGCGTTGATCCGCTTGACCACCATCGGCACGGAGTTGACGGGATAGAGCGACTGGTCCGGATACATCTCGCCCGACAGGTTCGCGTCGGCCGCGACCTGTCAGCCCGAGAGATAGATCGCCTTCAGCCCGGCCTTCACCTGCTGCATCGCCTGGTTGCCCGTGAGCGCGCCCAGCGTGTTCACGTAGGGCTCGGTGCGCAGCAGGTGCCATAGCCGGGTCGCGCCCATCTCGGCCAGCGTGTGGCGGATGCGGAAGCTGCCGGACAGGCGCGCCACGTCCTCCGGCGAGTAGTCACGGCGGATGCCGGCGAACCGGCCGGGATCGGACGGGCCGGCGTTCATGCCGTCGGGGGAGCGGGTCGGGGTGGGGTGCATAGCGATCCTCGGTGTCTAGGTGGTTGGTCAATTATTGACATTGCACCTGCACAAAGCAGCCCCCATTCTGCATACGACGTCGCAATCCTGTCGCCGTTGTGACAGCTTCGGCTGTCAATCAGTAAAGGTTGTCAACATGGCACGCCCCATGATCGGCCGGACCGTGCGGCGCTTGCGCCAAGAAGGCGGCCTGACGCAGCAGGCGCTCGCGGTCCGCCTCGGCATCTCTGCCAGCTACC
>JBBSIT010000247.1:0-6461 GCA_038231995.1 Acetobacterales bacterium
AGCATCACCGTGCGGATGTCGGCGAAGTCGAGGTTCACGAGGCCGGGCGCGACCATCAGGTCGGTCACGCCGCGCACGCCCATGTAGAGCACGTGGTCGGCCATCTTGAACGATTCCTTCCAGCCGGTCCGCTCGGTAGCGAGGCGGAACAGGTTCTGGTTGGGGATGACGATGAGCGTGTCCACGTATTGCTGAAGGTCCGAGATGCCCTGATCCGCCGCGCGCGCCCGGCGCATCCCCTCGAAGGTGAAGGGCTTGGTCACGACGCCTACGGTCAGGATGTTCTTCTCGCGGGCGAGCTTGGCGATGACGGGCGCCGCTCCCGTGCCGGTGCCGCCGCCCATGCCGGCGGTAATGAAGACCATGTGCGTGCCGTCGAGATGGCGCTCCAGCTCGCTCGCCGCCTCCTCCGCCGCCGCGCGCCCGATCTCGGGCTTGGCGCCGGCGCCGAGGCCCTGCGGCAAATGCGGCCCGAGCTGCACGCGCCGGTCCGCCTTGCTGTGCATCAGCTGCTGCGCGTCGGTGTTGGCCACCACGAAATCGACGCCCTGCAGGTTGAGCGCGATCATGTTGTCCACGGCGTTGGTGCCGCCGCCGCCGACCCCGATCACGGTGATCCGCGGAGTGAAGTCGGTGTGGGTCTGCTGCGGCACGGTGAGGTTCAGCGTCATCTTGAATTCCCCTAGCGGATGCGGGTGTTGAAGGTTGCGGGAGGGAGGACCGGGTGCGGCATCAGTGGTCCGATCCTGACGCTTGGTTCCCAAGCGTCAGGTAAATCGGTCCACCAGACGAAGGTGAGTGGGGCGAGCCACACGGCTCTTGCCGTTTGGTTCGCACCACTAGACCCGCTCCCGAAGGAAGGCGACGAAGCGGCGCAGCAGGCCCGCCGGCCGCTCGTCCGTCATGTCGATATCGGCCAGGGTGCGCCCGTCGCCGGCCGCCCAGGTCAGCAGCCCGGCGGCAGTGGCGAACGCCGGGCTGACGGTGAGCTCGGGCATGTCGCGCAGGGCGGCCGGGCGGCCCAGGCGCACCTGCCGGTTCAGGATGCGCCCAGCCAGGTCGCGCACGCCGGAGAGCTGGCTCGCGCCGCCGGTCAGCACCACGCGCGTGCCGGCGCCGTGCCCGAGCCCGGCCCCGTCGAGCTGGTCGCGCACCAGCTCGAACGTCTCCTCCAGCCGGGGCCGGATGATATTCACCACCATGCTGCGCGGGACGCGGGCGATGTGGTGCTCCTCCTCGCCCACCATCGGTACGGGCAGCATCTCGCGCTCGTCGTCGGGGCTGGCCTGCGCGTTGCCGTACAGCGTCTTGAGCCACTCGGCGTGGGCGACCGGGGTGCAGAGCATGCGGGCGATGTCGTTCGTCACGTGGCCGCCGCCGATCGGCAGCATGGCCGTGTGCAGCAACTGGCCCTCGGTGAACACCGCCATCCCCGTGGTGCCGCCGCCCATGTCGATCACGGTGGCGCCGAGCTCGCGCTCGTCCTCGACCAGCGTGGATAGCCCCGCCGCCATCGGGGCGGACACCAGCTCGGCGATGTCGAGCTCGCAACGCTGCACCGCGGCGCCCAGGTTGCGCAGCGCCGTCGAGGCCGCGTCCACCACGTGCAGCCGGGCCGTCAGCGTCTCGCAATGCAGGCCGCGCGGGTCGCCGACCCCTTGGGTCTCATCGACGCTGAAGCCGAGCGGCAGGGCGTGGATCGTCTCGCGCCCGTCGCTGAGCGCGCGCGAGCGCCCCTCCTGCACGACGCGCCGCACGTCGGCCTCGGTCACCACCCGGCCGCCGACCGGCCACTGCACGTTGAACAGCCGGCTCGCGGGCTGGCCGCAGGTCAGGTTGGCGGTCACGGTGCGCAGCCGGTGCCCCGCCGCCTCCTCCGCCGTCGCCACGGCCCGGCGAATCGCGCGGTCCGCCTCGTCGATGTCGGTGATCCCGCCGCTGCGCACCCCCCGCGCCCGCTGCCAGCCGAAGCCGAGCACGCGCACGGCGCCGTCCCCATCGACCCGGCCGATCAGGCAGGCGATCTTGGTGCTGCCCACGTCCAGCACGCCGAACGGCCCGGCGCGATGCGGGCGAGCCCGCGCCGGCTGGTCAGGCGGCTCCACCGGCGACGGCAGCGCGGTGCGGCGCGACAGGTCGTTCATGACGTGGCGCTCATGTCGGCCGCCGCGGGGCGGAGGCGGACGCCGGAGGCGGCTCGGGGATCGGCCGCACCACGAGCCGGTCCGGCAGGCGCATGTCGAGCGTCTGCAGCGGCCGGTCCAGCAGGGCCTGCGCCGTATGCAGCTCCATCAGCCGGGCCATGGCGGCCGCCTCCGCGCCCTCGGGCAGCAGCACGTCGGCGCCGGTGTTCAGCCGCAGGTTCCAGCGCCGCTCGCCCACCCGGATGGCCGCCACCACGCGGGACTTCAGGCCGGGCTGGGCCGCGAGCTGGTCCAGCAGCTCCGCAGCCCGCTCCGGCGCGCCGGCGCCGACGACGAGCGGTAGAGTGGTGTACGCGGCCGCGTTCGTCACCGGGTGCGGCGCGGCGTCGGCCTGGCCGGCGCGGTCGATCAGCACGAAGCGGCCCTGGTTCTGCCAGACGGCGAAGGGACGCCGCTCCACCAGGTGCACGACGATGGTGTCGGGCAGCCGGCGCTCGACGGCGGCGCTCTGCACCCAGGTCAGGCTCTCGATCCGGGCGCGGGCGCCTTCCAGGGAGAAGCCGAGCAGTGTATACCCGCGCGAGACGCCGAGGGCGGCGCGCAGCATGGGCTCCGGCGTGTTGGACCGGCCCTCGATGACGATGCGCTGCACATGCAGGTTCGCGGCCTGGCCGACCCGTTCGCGCAGGCTGGCGACCGTGTTGCCAGGCTGGACCGTCCGCACGGCCAGCGCCGCCCCGCCCAGCGCCGCCACCGCGGCCAGGCCCCAAGCTGCCGGGCGCACCAGCCGGCGCTGCCGGCGCAGCCAGAGCCGCCAGCGCGACGGACGGATCTCCGCGACGCGCCCGGACCGCGCCGCGGACTGGCTGGGCCTCGCTCGGCCGGGCGCTTTGACGGTCACGCGCGGCACTCCGCCTGCTCCACCATCCAGGCGCAGAGCTGCGGGAAGGCGATGCCGAGATGCGCCGCCTGCTCCGGCAGCAGCGAGGTCGGCGTCAGGCCGGGCTGGGTGTTCACCTCCAGCAGCACGAGCCGGCCCGGCTCGCCGGCGGTGTCGTCGTAACGCAGGTCCGCGCGCGACGCGCCCCGGCAACCCAGCGCGCGGTGCGCCGCCAGCCCGACCTCCATCGCCCGGGCATACGCCTCGGGATGCACCTGCGCCGGCACAGCGTGGCGCGAGCCGCCATCGGCATACTTGGACTCGTAGTCGTAGAACCCGGCCGTGGGCGCGATCTCTGTCACGGCGAGCGCCCGGTCGCCCATCACGCCCACGGTGAGCTCGCGGCCCGGCACGTATTCCTCGACCATCGCGGTGCGGCCGAAGCGCCACGCCCGGGCCAGCGCGGCGCGCCGGTTGTCGCCGTCCCGCAGGATCTCGACGCCGACCGAGGACCCCTCGTTCACCGGCTTCACCACGTAGGGCAGCGGCAGCGGGTCGGCCGCCTCCAGCTCGTCCATCCCCACCACGCGGCCACGCGCGACCGGCAGCCCGGCGGCGGCGAACACGGCCTTCGCCGCCTCCTTGTCCATCGCCAGCGCCGAGGCGCGCACGCCGCTATGCGTGTAGGGGATGCCGAGCCAATCCAGCACGCCCTGGATCGCGCCATCCTCGCCGAAGCGGCCGTGCAACGCGTTGAACACCGCGTCCGGCCGAGGGTCGAGCGCGGCGATCACCGCGCCCAGGTCCGGCCCGACCAGGATCGCCTGCACGTCGAACCCGGCGCTGCGCAGCGCCCCGATCACCTGCCGGCCGGAGGACAGGCTGACCTCCCGCTCCGCCGAGATGCCGCCGTACAGGACCGCGACGCGCCTCATGCCACCAGCTCCGGGCGCGGCAGCGGCACGCCGAGGCGCTTGATCTCCCACTCCAGCCGCACGCCGCTCATGGCGTGCACCCGGCGGCGCAGCTCCTCGCCCAGTCCCTCCAGGTCGGCCGCCGTGGCGCCGCCGGTGTTGAGCAGGAAGTTGCAGTGCTTCTCGCTGACCTGCGCGCCGCCGCGCACGAGGCCGCGGCCGCCGGCGGCGTCGATCAGCTCCCAGGCGCGCATCGCGTCCGGGTTGCGGAACGTCGAGCCGCTGGTGCGGGCTCGCACGGGCTGCGTCGCCTCCCGGCTCGCGCGGATCTCGGCCATGCGTGCGGCGATGGCGCTGCTGTCGCCAGGCCGGGCATGGAAGCGCGCGCGGACGACGACGGCGCCCTCCGGCAAGTGGACGTGGCGATAGGCGAAGGCGAGCGCCGCCGCCGAGAGCCGGGTCTGCTCGCCGGATCGCGTCACGAACTCCGCCCAGTCGAGCCGGCCCGCGACGTCGCCGCCATAGGCGCCCGCGTTCATCGCGACCGCACCGCCGATGCTGCCGGGAATGCCGGACAGGAACTCCAGCCCGGCCAGCCCGGCGGCCGCGGCGTGCTCGGCGACCGTCGCGTCCAACGCGCCGGCGCCGGCCACCACGCCGTCCGCCTCCACCCTGACCTCGCCGAACCCGCGCGCCAGGCGCAGCACCACGCCGTGCACCCCGCCGTCGCGGACGATCACGTTGCTGGCGGCGCCCAGCACCGTCACCGGCACGCCCTCGGGCAACGCGCGCAGGAAGCCCGCGAGGTCGGCGGCGCTGCTCGGACGCACCAGCGCCTCCGCCGGGCCGCCGACGCGAAACCAGGTGGACGGCGCCAAGGGCGCATCCGCCTGCACGCGGCCGAGCAGCGGCGGCAGGCCGTCCGCGAAGCCGGTCGGGCGCGGGGCGGGCATCATACCGCGCGCCTCGTGCTGGCGGCCTGCATCTGGGCGAGCTCGCCGGGCAGCGACGCCGCCCAGGCCGTGATGTTGCCGGCGCCGAGGCAGACCACGAAGTCGCCGGGCTTGGCGATGGCTTGCACCATCTCGGCCAGGTGCTCCGGGTCCGGCAGCGGCACCACGCTGCGGTGGCCGCGGGCGCGCAGCCCGTCCACCAGGGCGTCGCGCGAGACGCCCGGGATCGGCGTCTCGCCGGCGGCATACACGTCGGCGACGATCACGGTGCCGGCGTCGTTCATGCAGGTGCAGAACTCGGCGAACAGCGAGTCCAGGCGGGTGTAGCGGTGCGGCTGCACCACGGCGACCACGTCGCGCGCACCGGCCTGGCGGGCGGCGCGGAGCACGGCGGCGATCTCGACGGGGTGGTGGCCGTAATCGTCGATCACGGTGATGCCACCTGCCTCGCCCGTCTTCGTGAAGCGGCGCTTTACGCCGCGGAAGCCCAGGAAGGCGCTGCGCAGCGTGGCGTCCTCGATCTCCATCTCGACCGCGATGGCGACGGCGGCGAGCGCGTTCTGCACGTTGTGGCTGCCGAGCATCGGCAGGCGGAACGGCCCCATCCGCCGGGTGCGGTTGCGGAACCGGTCGGTGACGACGACCTCGAAGGTGGCGCCCAGCTTGTCCATCACGAGCCGCTCGGCCCGCACGTCCGCCTGGGGCGAGAAGCCGTAGGTGATGATCCGCCGGTCCGACAGGCGCGGGATCATCTGCTGCACGCCGGGATGGTCGATGCACAGCACGGCGAAGCCGTAGAACGGGACGTTGCCCACGAACTGGTCGTAGCCGGCGACCATGGCCTCGGCTGTGCCCCAGTGGTCGAGGTGCTCGGCGTCCATGTTGGTGACGACCGCGATCACCGCGGGCAGGCGCAGGAAGCTGCCGTCGCTCTCGTCCGCCTCCACCACCATCCACTCGCCCTCGCCCAGGCGGGTGTTCGACGCGTAGGCGTTGATGATGCCGCCGTTGATCACGGTGGGGTCGAGATGCGCCGCTTCCAGCACGGCCGCGACCAGGCTCGTCGTCGTCGTCTTGCCGTGCGTGCCGCCGACCGCGATGGACCAGCGCAGCCGCATCAGCTCCGCCAGCATCTCGGCCCGGCGCACCACGGGGATCAGCCGCTTGCGCGCCGCCAGCACCTCGGGGTTGTCCGCCCGCACCGCCGTGCTGACGACGACGACCTGCGCGTTCGCCACGTTGGCCGCGTCGTGCCCGATGGCGACGGGGATACCGCTCTCCTTCAGCCGGCGCACGTTGGCGCCGTCGGCGATGTCGCTGCCCTGCACGGCGTAGCCCAGCGTGTGCAGCACCTCGGCGATGCCGGACATGCCGATGCCGCCGATGCCGGTGAAATGGATCGTGCCGATCCCGAGCGGGAGCGCCCTCATGCCTGCGCCTCCTGCGCCGTCTCGTGTTTCCGCATTTCCGCCTCGACCAGGTCGGCCAGGCGGGCGGCCGCGTCGGGGATGCCGCGCTCCGCCACCGCGCGCGCCTTGGCCGCGAGCAATTCGGGGTAGGGCAGGCGGAC
>JBBSIT010000248.1:0-6444 GCA_038231995.1 Acetobacterales bacterium
AATAGGATCAGGCCCGAATCGGAGATGTAGCCGAGATTGTCAGGCCGCTTGCTTTGTGTGTCGTCCATGCACGGCTTTCACTCTCGGCGCCTTGACGTTACGACCCCCAATCTTGCGACGGTCCCCGAGGCCGCACGCGCAGGAACAAGCTATACAGTCGCTCCAGCCCCGCCAGAACAAGCCCATTGCGGGTCGCGAGCCCAAGCGGCCGCAGCAGCGGAATGGCCCGCCACATTGCCGCACAGGCAGCTGCACCGGAGACTACCTGGCCGTCCTCGATAGCGTGGAAGCGGGCCAGCAGGACAGACCGATCGAGTGGGCAGATCGAGCCATCCTGCGCTGCGGCTCGGCTCACATCCACAAAGACAATCGCGTTTCGGCAGTCCAGCCGACGCATCAGAGCGATCTCCCGCTGGCAGAGCGGGCAGGCGCCGTCGAACCAGACGAGCACATTGGACATAGACCAGAGATGGGCGCGATCAGAGCATTGTCAGCCTGCGGCCCGCGGCACACTTTCACGCTTCCAAGGCCAGCAGCGCGAAGCTGGCCAGCCAATGCTCGCCCATGTAGTCGCCGGCGAGGTGCGGCATGCTGGCGTCGAGATGACGGTCGGCCGCTTCCCGCATGGCCGTGCCCCTGGCATCCTTCGCCGGCAGGGCATGGGCGAGCGCTCGGAAGCACCACGCGCGGCTGAGGTTCAGGCCGTCGAGATGCGCGATCTTGCCGTCGCTGCGATCAGTCGCTTCGGCCAGCCGGAACAAGGTCGCCGGTTGCTGGTCAGCGAGCCGCGGCAGGAAGCGCTCGAACCAAGGCAGGAAGCGCCCGGGCGGCAGCAGGCGCCGCATGCACTCGGCCTCGATGAGAGCGGACGACAGGAAGTCGTCCCCGCTCGGCTCGCCCCAGGCGGGACACTCCGCGTCCTCCCCGTACCAGCGCTCGCCGGTGCGGACCAGCAGGTCGAGCAGGGCGGCATCGTCCGTGCCCTCGGCATAGTCGGCCGCCATGCGAAGCCCGAAGGCCGTGTTGAAGTGGGTCCCGACCCTCACCGGATAGGGGGCGATCGGCAGGAAATCCCGGAAGCGCTGCGCGAATGCCTCCGCCAATGGTGAGAGTGCGTGAGCCCAACGCGTGTCCGGCAACCCGCCGAGCTCGTCCGCGAGCTTCAGCAGCCAAGCCCAGCCATAGGGTCGCTTGAAGCCGCGCGCAGTCGGCGCGGCGAGATACGCGCACTCGGCCGCCACCCTCTCCGGGATTAGTTGGCGGTCGAACAACGTTTCGATCTCGGCGGCCGACGGCGCGGTTGGGAAGAGTCGCAGCACGCGCGCTAGGAGCCAGTAGCCGTGCACGCAGGAATGCCAGTCGTAGCTGCCGTAGAACACCGGGTGTAGCGCCGAGGGCGTGCGGGCATCCTGCGGCCCGGCCAGGGTGTGATCCGGCTTGTTCGGGTACTCGCGCGTGACGTGGCCGAGCGCGATGCCCGCGAAGCGGGTGCCGATCTCCGGGGTCAACGTGTGCCGCATGGCGGATCTCCAATTCGTCGGGATGGTTCATCGGCGGGTGGCGCACGTCGCGTCCGGCACCTCACGGACCCGGCCGCCCTCGATCAGCAGGAACCGCGTGCCGACCGCCGCGACGAAGCTGCGGTCGTGGGAGACCAGGACGCAGGTGGCGCTATGGGCCAGCAGCTCCGCTTCGAGCTGCTCCTGCCCCGGGATGTCCACGTGGTTGGTGGGCTCGTCCAGCAGGTAGAAGTTCGGCTCCGCCAGCCTGAGCGCGAGCAGGCCCAGCCGCGCCTTCTGACCCGGCGATAGCCGGCCGATCGGCCGCGCCTGCGCCTCCACACTGAACCCGGCGCCGGCCAGCAGACCGGTGGCGCGCCCATCTCCGATGCCGGGCCGAGACGAAGCGGCGCGGCGTCTGGCCGTCGGGCAGGTGGGCCATGCCCTGGTCCGCGTGGCCGAGCACCGCGCTGGGGCTGACCTGCACGCCGGGTACCTCCTCCGTGGCGGCCCGGCGCAGCAGGGCCACGAGCTGGGACTTGCCCACCCCGATGCGGCCCAGCAGCACCAGCCGGTCGCCCTGGCGCACCTCCAGCTTGGCGATGCGGAACAGCAGGCGCCCATCCGGCGCGCAGACCGCCACGTCACGGACCGCCGCCAGCACCTTGGCATGGGTGCCGCGGTTGGCCAGGCGGATCTCGCCGGACCGCTCCGCGTGCGCCGGCCGCAGCGTCTGCTCCAGCCGCTCGGCCCGGTCCCGAAGCTGCATGGACTTCTTCTGCAGCAGGTCGCTGCCGCTGTTGACGCCGATGTTGCGCAGCTCCCCGGCGTTGCGACGCAGGCGGTCCACCCCCTTCGAGTCCTTCGCGTGCTTCCTGTCCTGCGCCGCATCGTCCTCGGCCAGCAAGGTTCGGGCACGCGAGTAGGGATGGGCGTAGTGGCGGCTGACGCCGGGTCGCAGGAACAGGGTCCGCGTCGTGCAGCTGTCCAGGAAGCTGCGGTCGTGGCTGGCAAGCAGCATGGGCGTCCGCGAGGCGGGTCCGTTGATCCACGCTTCCAGCAACTCGATCTTCTCGCCGTCCAGGTGGTTGGTCGGCTCGTCCAGCAGCAGTGCGTCGGGCTGGGTGACCCAGATCCGGGCCAGCAGCGCCAGGCGCTGCCACCCGCCGCTCAACGCCGCGACGGAGCGGTCGCGCAGGTCGTCCGGCGTGTCGAACTCGTCCAGCACCGCGCCGACGCGCCAGGCCTCGTGCTCGCGCGTCCCCGGCGGCAGCGCGCGGCGCACGGCCTCATGCAGGGTCAGGCCCAGCAGGGCGTCCGGCACGTCCTGCTCGACGTAGCCAACACGCAGGCCGCGGGACAGGGTGACGCTGCCCGCGTCCGGGTCGGCGAGGCCCGCGATGCACCGCAGCAGCGTCGTTTTCCCGCCGCCGTTGCCGGCGATCAAGCCGATCCGGTCGCCAGGACCGAAGTTGAAGGTGATGTTTTGAAAGAGCGGCCGCAGCGTGACCCCGCCGACGTCGCGCAAGCTGATGAGTGCCATGTCCATACCCGGTCGGGCGCCGGCCACGTCGGTGGAGGGCGGATGCAACAAGGGCAGTCCGGGACGGAAGCGGCTCGGCTTCAGGCGGGGCTACCCTGCGACGGCTTATCGCAGGGCGGGAACGGGGCCACGAGGATGGCGCCGGTTGTAGCGGTGCATGCGGCCCTCCCTTGACCAGGGTTGAAGTGGCGCACACCGTAACGGATCTGGCTGGCCGGGGGCAAGTGGGGGAGTGCACTGGGCAGCAACCCGGCCGATTGCTTGATCGAACGGAGCCGCCGCTTTCCCATAGGAGAGCCTGATGGTCCAACCCCACCTTCTCCTCGCCTTCGTCGCCGCCGCCGCCGTCCTGATGCTGATCCCTGGGCCCAACGTCGCGCTCATCGTCGCCAACAGCGTCGCTCACGGACCGCGGTACGGCCTGCTCACGGTCGCCGGGACCACCTCGGCGATGGTCGTCCAGCTCGTTCTGGCAGCACTGGGGATGACCGAGCTCCTGGGCTCGCTGGGCGTCTGGTTCGAATGGATCCGCTGGAGCGGCGTGGCCTACCTGCTCTGTCTCGGCATCGCGCAGTGGCGGGCCGACCCGGTGGACCTGACCACGACCCTGCCGGAGCCGAGATCCTGGCGCGCCATCTTCTCGCGCGCGCTGCTGGTGTCGTTGACGAACCCGAAGCCCCTGTTCTTCTACGGCGCGTTCTTCCCGCAGTTCATCAGCACGGGCCGCGGGACAGGCGGGCAGGTCGCGGTGCTGTCCGCGGCGTTCCTGGCCACAGCCCTGATTGTCGATGGCTCATGGGCGCTGCTGGCGTCCCGGGCACGAGGCCTGCTCGCGAGCCGCGGGAGACTGAGGAACCGCCTCAGCGGCGGGCTCCTTATGAGAGCTGGTGTCGGGCTCGCGATGGCTCGCGACAGGTGAGCTGGGCTTCCCTGGCGCCGACCTAAACCGCGTCCAGTTTGAAACTCGTAGCGCCGCTCTTTGATCCCGGGGCCTTCTGGCAGAGCGATTCTCTTTGGTTGAGGGCGGGCGGGACCACGGGTTTCAAACTGGACGCGGTTTAAATGCTGGCGCACTGGCTCCTTGGAGACGCCTTTACGCCCGCGCCCGTCGGCGGAAGGAAACGCCGGGCTTAACACATTGCGGAAGTACGCTGATTGATAGGTAACCAGCGCACATCGTCAGTTTCCACCGCAGGCTGGCCTCGGCTAGCGTGCACGCGGCCAGAGGGAATACTGCATTGAGCTTGTCAGGCATTTTCGCGCAGATCGTCGCGGCGATTGGCGGGGCAGCGCTGGTGACCCGGCGACTCGCGGGCGGCGCGCCCGCGCCGGCGTGGGGCAGTGCGCCGGCGATCCCGGCGGCGAAGCCGCAAGGCCGCATCCCGACACTCAAGATGCCCACGGCCAAAGGGTGGACCGAGGGGCAGACGCCGGTTGCGGCGCCCGGGCTCAAAGTCAACGCGTTCGCGACTGGTCTCAAGCATCCCCGCTGGATCAACGTGCTGCCCAATGGCGATGTGCTCGTCGCCGAGTCCACGAGCGTGCCCCGAGCCGTCATGAGGAATATCTTCGATTACGCCATGGCCAGCACGATGAGGCGTGCCGCCGCCGTGGGCGCCAGCGCGAACCGCATCACCCTGTTGCGCGACGCGGATGGCGACGGCGTGGCCGAAACCCAGGAGGTTTTCCTGGAGGGGCTGAACCAGCCGTTCGGCATGGCGCTGCTGGCCGATACGTTCTACGTCGGCAACACCGATGGCGTGGTTGCCTTTCCCTACACGATGGGCGCAAGCCGCATCACGGCGCCAGGGCGGACGCTGGCCGAGTTCAAGCCCGGCGGGCATTGGACGCGGAGCCTGCTGCCGAGCCCCGATGGGCTGAAGCTCTTCGTCGGGGTCGGTTCCGCCAGCAACATCGGCGATGACGGCATGGCAGCCGAGGAGGGCCGGGCCGCGATCTACGAGCTCGGTCTTGCAAGCGGCAAGAGCCGCATCTTTGCCGGCGGCTTGCGCAACCCCGTGGGCATGGCATGGGAGCCTCAGACCGGCACTCTCTGGACGGTGGTCAACGAGCGTGACGGCCTAGGCGACGAGACGCCCCCGGACTATCTGACCTCGGTTCGGGACGGGGGCTTCTACGGCTGGCCCTACTGCTATTGGGGACAGACGGTAGACGACCGGGTGCCGCAGGATCTGGCCGCGGTCGCAACGGCCATCGCACCGGATTACGCGCTGGGCGGGCATACCGCGTCGCTGGGCCTCTGCTGGCTGCCCGCCGCCACGCTTCCCGGCTTTCCCGATGGTATGGTCATCGGGCAGCACGGCTCCTGGAATCGCATTACGCTGAGCGGCTATAAGGTCGTCTTCGTGCCGTTCGCGAATGGACGCCCAGCCGGGCCGCCGCGCGATATCCTCTCGGGGTTCCTCGCGCCAGATGAGCGGGTGTCTTACGGGCGGCCGGTCGGGGTGGAGATCGGCCCCGACAGCTCCCTGCTGGTGGCGGACGATGTGGGCGATGTCATCTGGCGCGTGACGGGTGAGCGGCAGGCCTGAGCGAGCTGCGAAGGCGCTACGAACACGGAGGAGCGCCCATCCTCGGGGGGCCACGACCTGTCGCAGGCGAACGCGCCTACGCCATGCTTGGTGTTTCAGGCTGCCGCAGGGGCGGCGGGTGTAATGTAATTCGGTGCGGTGCGGCGCGGCTCGTCCGGCACGGACAGAGCGGCCGCGTCGAGCGCGTCGAGATACTCGCGCACTGGGCGCGCCTGGCCACGACGGGCTGGAGTGCATCCGGGCGCTGAGCCTCGATGGATCGAACGTGCCGTCCGCGGCCGACGTGGGGTTCGGCGGCGGGGTCTAGGCGATCTACGTTCGGCACGCCGCCGAACGCGCAATATCAGCTGCGCGCTGACGGTTGACATGGCACATGTTAAACCCCGTCCAGTTTGAAACCCGTGGTCCTGAGCGCTGCCGGTAGGAGGGTTAGGAGAGGCTCTCCCCTGAATGGTGCGGCGACCAGGGAAACGGCACTATGCTTTCCAAACTGGACGCGGTTTAATATGGGCGAGGGCAGCCTTCTTTGGCGTCTTTCCGGCTGGGGCCGTTTCTAACGCAGGCCCGGGCAACCATCTCGCCCTTATGGCGAGAAAATCTACCTGCGAGCCGACGAGAGGTCCTTGGCCCGACGTTCCCGAGGCCCGGCGGCGGGTCATGCGGGCCAACAAGCCCCAGGACACGGCACCGGAGTTGTCTATACGACGCATGCTTTTGTTCCCTGCCGTCGCGGTTCGGCTGCAACAGCATACGGAGCACAGGATGCGCGAAGGTCTCTACGAACTCAGGTTCAAGACTCCCACGGATGAGGGTCGCGGCCTCGTAACTGTCCAGGGCGGCCAGTTGCTAG
>JBBSIT010000249.1:0-6423 GCA_038231995.1 Acetobacterales bacterium
CGCCCCGGCGCCGGCGCCGCAGGCATCAAGCGAGCCGGAGCCGGACATACAGATCCAGCTCCCGCCGGTGCCGGACCTGCCGGCGCTGCCGAAGGGGACCGCGCCGCCCACTCCCGTCATCGGCGTGCTCGGCGTGCCGGACATCATGCGCGTCTCCACCGCGGCGCAGCAGATCGAGCGCGTGATCGGCGAGCGCCGGGAGAAGCTGAACGATGACGCGCAGAAAGAGCAGGCCGCCTGGCGCGACCTGCAGCAGGCGCTCGCCAATCAGCGCAGCGGGCTGAGCGCCGACCAGATCCGCACGCGCGAGCGCGACCTGCAGGAGCGCATAACCAACGCGCAAAAGCAGTTCCGCGACCGCAACCGCATCATCCAGGAATCGGCGCAGTTCGGGCTCGCCCAGATCGAGCGGACGCTGATCGCGGTGATCCGGCAAGTCGCCGAGAGCCGCGGCATGAACCTGGTGCTGCACCGGGCGCAGGTCGCGCTCAACGTCAACGAGTTCGACATCACGGAGCAGGTGGCGGAGCAGATCAACAAGATCCTGCCCTCGGCCACCATCCCGGCGGAGGGCGTCTCGCCGCTCGCCAATCAGCAGCAGCCCGGCGCCGTGCAGCCCGCCTCGGCATTGCCCACGCCGCCTCCGGCGCCCGCACCGCCTCCTCCCACCGCCGCGCCGCGCCGCTAGCCGCTTCCGTGGCGGACCTGGCCGTCGCGGGCGACCCGCGCTTCTTCGCGCGCACCGGCCCGCATCCGCTCGGGGCCGTCATGCGCGCGGCTGGGGTGGAGGCGCCGCCGGACGCCGACCGCCTCCTGTCCGGCGTGGCGCCGCTGCAGGCCGCCGGTCCCGAGCATGTCAGCTTCCTCGACAACAAACGCTACGCCGACGCGCTCGCAGCCACCGGTGCGGGCGCCGTGATCGTGCATCCCGACATGGCCGGCCGCGTGCCCGCCGGCTGCGCCGCGATCGTCACGGCCGAGCCCTACAAGGCCTGGGCGCGGGTCGCCGCCCTGTTCCACCCGCCGCCGCCCGTCCGGCCCGGCGTGCATCCTTCGGCGGTCGTGGAGCCGGGCGCGCAAGTCGATCCGTCCGCCGAGATCGGGCCGCTGGCGGTGATCGGCGCGGGCGCCGAGGTCGGGCCGCGCTGCCGGGTCGGCGCCGGCGCGGTGATCGGCCCGGCGGTGCGGCTCGGCGCGGATTGCCGGATCGGGGCGAACGCGAGCGTGAGCTTTGCTGTGCTCGGCGCGCGCGTCTATATCTATCCGGGAGTGCGCATCGGCCAGGAGGGGTTCGGCTTCGCCACCACGGCGCAGGGTTTCCTCACCGTGCCGCAGCTCGGCCGCGTGATGATCGAGGACGACGTGGAGATCGGGGCGAATAGCTGCCTGGACCGCGGATCGGCGCAGGATACCGTGATCGGCGCCGGGTCGCGCCTCGACAACCTCGTGCAGATCGGTCACAACGTCCGCCTCGGCCGGTGCTGCGTTATCGTCGCGCAGGCCGGCATCTCCGGCTCAACCGTCCTTGAGGATTTCGTGGTGGTCGCAGCGCAGGCCGGTTTGACCGGACACCTGCTGATCGGGCGGAAAGCCCGGATCGGCGCGCAGGCCGGCGTGATGGGCGACGTGGCGGCGGGCCAGGACGTGGTGGGCAGCCCGGCGGAGCCGGTGCGCGAGTTCTTCCGCGGCGTCGTCACCCTGCGCAAGCTCGCCCGCCGCAAGCAAGCGGCCGCGGACTGACCGGCATGGACGGGACCGCCCCGGCGCCGGCGCAGCGCATGGACACCGTGGACATCGCGCGCATCATGCACGCGATCCCGCATCGCTACCCGTTCCTGCTGATCGACCGCATCGTGGAGCTGGTGCCGAACCAGTCGGCGGTCGGCGTGAAGAACGTGTCGGTCAACGAGCATTTCTTCCAGGGGCATTTCCCCGGCCATCCCGTGATGCCCGGCGTGCTCATCATCGAGAGCATGGCGCAGACCGCCGCGGTCCTCGTCGTCGAGACGCTCGGCCCTAGTGCTGCGGGCAAGCTCGTCTATTTCATGACCATCGAGGGCGCGAAGTTCCGCCGCCCCGTCGTGCCGGGCGACCAGTTGCGCATCCACGTGACCAAGGAGCGCCAGCGCGGCAATGTCTGGAAATTCAGCGGTGTCGCCCGGGTGGACGGGATCTCGGTAGCGGAGGCGACCTACGCCGCCATGATAATGGCCACCTGACCGCCGCCAAACCGCCCGAAACGGCCGGCAACAATCGGTGTGTTGGTGCGAGGGCCGCCGACCCGTAGCATCTTGTAACGATCGCCCGAGTGGATGAGAAACGTCGCATGCTGTGCCAATCGATGATGCCTGCCCGGTGAGCCGGGTTCACCCCACCGCCGTCGTTGAGCCCGGCGCCACGATCCTGGAAGGCGCCGAGATCGGTCCGCTGTGCCATGTCGGGCCGGAGGTGACGATCGAGGCCGGCGCGCGGCTGGTCTCGCACGTCGTCGTCGATGGCCTCACGCGCATCGGCGCCGGTGCTGTGCTCTACCCGTTCTGCACCGTCGGGCTCGCGCCGCAGGACCTGAAATACCGCGGCGAGCCGACGCGCTGCGAGATCGGGCCGCGCACCCAGATCAGGGAGCACTGCTCGATCCATCGCGGCACCGTCACGGGCGCCGGGGTGACGCGCACCGGCGCGGACTGCCTGCTGATGGCGGTCGTGCACGTCGCGCATGACTGCGAGATCGGCAACCAGGTCGTGATCGCGAACAACGTGGTCATGGGTGGGCACGTCACCATCGGCGACAACGCGGTGATCGGGGGTGCGGCGGCGCTGCACCAGTTCGTCCGCATCGGCCGCGCCGCCATGGTCGGCGGCGTGTCGGGCGTGGAGGCGGACGTGATCCCGTTCGGCAGCGTGATCGGCAACCGGGCGCGGCTGGCCGGGCTGAACGTGATCGGGCTGCGGCGCCGGGGCGTGGACCGCGCCGGGCTGCACGCATTGCGCGGAGCGTTCCGACACCTGTTCGCTGGCCAGGGCGTGTTCGCGGTGCGCCTGGCGGAGGTGCGGGAGCGCCATGGCGCGGACCCGCTGGTCGCCGAGATGCTGGCCTTCATCGACGCGCCGAGCCGGCGGGGGCTGATCCGGACCGACATCGCGGCGATCAAGACGGACGAGGCCGCCTAAGGCATGATCGGCCATGAAGGGAAAGCAGCTCTATCAAGCCGTCGGCTTCACTGGGCGATCCCGACTGACCTGATGCTGCGCTCAGTGCACCAGCAACGTTCGAAGACTGTTCACCACCCGATCCGGGCCGTGGCCCTGGGCTTCCGACCGGCACGCCTCCACCGCGTCCTGCAACGCGCACATCGTGTGCGGCAGCCGTAGCAGCGCGGCCTCGTCCACCAACATGCGCAGGCACTGCATCAAGCCGCTCGGCGTCGCCTCGCATTCGTTCTGCTGGTCGGTAGGCATAGCACACGTTCCTTTACTGTCACGATGGTGTGAGAACCACGCGCAGGTCGCCGGATTCTCCGCAAGCTACATTGAGGGCTGCAACGTTTTAATAACGCAGAACCAACGCCCTTTGCGCCGGCCTGCAATCATGGGTGGATGTGCGCCCTGCACTATTCTGCCCATACGGGTGTACGCGGCATGACTACGCGCGCCCTGGGGATACTGGCGGGGGGCGGCCCGCTGCCCGGATTGGTCGCCCGCGCAGCATCGGCGGCGGGTCGGAGCGTGTTCATCGTCGGGCTGCAGGGCTTCGCGGAGACGGCGGTGATCGCGCCCTTCTCCCCTGCCTTCGCCCGGATGGGCGCCGCCGGCACGATCCTTTTCCTGCTGCGTAGCCACGGGTGCACGGACCTCGTGCTGGTCGGCCCGGTCCGCCGGCCCTCGCTGATGGACCTGCGGCCGGACGGCGAGGGCGCGCGCATCATGGCCCGCATCGGCCGGAGCGCCTTCGCCGGCGACGACGGGCTGTTGGCCGCGGTTGTTCGCGTGCTGGGCGAGGAGGGGTTCCAGGTGCTCGGCGCGCACGAGGTGCTGACGGAGGCGGTCGGTCCCAGCGGCCTGCTCGGCACTGCAGCACCTGACGCGCAGGCGATGGCGGACATCCGCCGCGGCGTGCAGATCGCCCGCGCGCTGGGCGCCGTGGACGTCGGGCAGGGCTGCGTCGTGCAGCAGGGCGTCGTGCTGGCGGTCGAGGCGTACGAGGGCACCGACGCCATGCTGGCCCGCGCCGCCAGGCTGGCCCGGCCCGGACCCGGCGGCGTGCTCGTCAAGCTCGTGAAGCCCGGGCAGGACCGCCGGGCCGACCTGCCGACCATCGGTCCGCGCACCGTCGAGGCGGCGCGCGGCGCCGGGCTGCGCGGCGTGGCGTTCGAGGCCGGCGGCACCCTCATCACCGACCGCGCCGCCACCGCCGCGGCTGCGGACGCGGCGGGGCTGTTCCTGATCGGCCTCAACGCCGATATGCTGCGCGAATCAATTTAGGAGACCCTCCGATGGCCAGCACCTTCCTGCACACCATGCTCCGCGTCCGCGACCTCGACAGCAGCGTCGCGTTCTACACCGGCCCGCTCGGCATGCAGGAGCTGCGCCGGCGCGAGGTGCCGGACGGCAGGTACACCCTCGCCTTCGTCGGCTACGGCGACGGCGCCGAGATCGAGCTGACCCACAACTGGGATCAGGCCGAACCCTACGAGGCCGGCAGCGGCTTCGGCCACCTGGCGGTGGGCATGCCCGACATCTACGCCGCCTGCGAGCGGATGCGCGGCGAGGGGGTGCGCATCACGCGCGAGCCCGGCCCGGTGAAGTTCGGCACCACCGTGATCGCCTTCGTCGAGGACCCCGACGGCTACAAGATCGAGCTGATCCAGCGCGGCTGATCCCCTGTTCAACCCGGTCGAGCTCGTCACCGGGCGCACGATCCGCATCGGGGTGACCGGGCTCGCGCGGGCGGGCAAGACCACGTTCCTCACGTCGCTCGCCGCCAACCTGCTGGCGTTCGGCGCGGGCCGGCCGGTGCTGCCGGCCCTGACGGTTGTGCTCGGCGGCCGCGGGCTGCGCGTCTCGGCAGCACCGTCCGGCGCTGCGGACGTGCCGCGCTTCGACTATGCCCGGCATCTCAGCCGCCTCGCGGCCGACCCGCCAGCCTGGCCGCAGCCGACCGACCGCGTGTCGCTTCTCGTGCTCGACCTCGTGCTGGACCGCACCGTGCTCGGCGTGCCCGTGCCGCCGCAGCGCATACGGCTCGAGCTGCTGGACTATCCCGGCGAATGGCTGCTCGACCTGCCCCTGCTGCGGCTCGGCTACGCCGAGTGGTCGCGGGAGGTGCTGGACCGGCTCCAATCGCCGCCGGCGGCCGAGGCGGCGCGGGATTTCCTCGCCTTCGCCACCGCCTTGCCCGCGAGCGCCGGGCGCGATGAGTCGCTCGCGCGCATCGGGCACGCGCTGTATGCCGCCGCCCTCGTCCGGCTGCGCGACGAGGCCAGGCTGTCGCTGCTGCAGCCCGGCCGCTTCCTGATGCCGCCGCCGGGCGACCCGCCGCCCTGGATGGCATTCTTTCCCGCGCGCGGCTCGGGCGGCCTCGCGGCCCTCATGGCCGAGCGTTACGACCGCTACGTGGACGCCGTGCGCGACGACCTGGCCTTGCCGCTGTTCGGCGACCTCGACCGGATCGTTGTCCTCGTGGACCTGCTCTCGGCACTCAGCCGCGGCCCTGCGCCGTTCGCGGACGCCGAGGCGGCGCTGGCGCTCGCGGCCGGTGCGCTGCGGTGGCAGCGGTCCTGGACGGAGGTGGCGCTGGCGCTCGGGCGGTTGCGCCTGCCGCCGCGCTCGATCAACCGGGTCGCCTTCGCCGCGACGAAGGCGGACCATGTGGCCGCCGGGCAGCGCGGCAATCTGGCCGCCTTGACGCGGGCCATCACGCTCGGCGAGGGACGCGGCGAGGTGGCAACATCGCACCTGCCGGTCGCCGCGGTGCGCTGCACAGAGGACGCGACGTGGCTGCTGGAGGGCAGGGCGGTCTCGGCGGTCGAGGGGCGGATGGCGGGCAAGGGGCAGGTGCGCTCCTACCCTGGCGAGGTCCCGGCAACCCCGCCCGGCCCGGCGTTCTGGGCGCATCCGTTCTTTGCCCTCCCGGAGTTCGAGCCGCCGCGGCTGGCGGAGGGCGGCCGCGGCGGGGTGCCGCAGCTCAACCTCGATAGTCTGCTGGCCTTCCTGCTGGAGGACGTGCTGTGACGCTCGGGCCGCGGATCGAGGTGGTTGACGAGCACGCGCCGCGGCTGGAGCTCGCGCTGCCGGAGCTGGAGTTGGCGCCGGAGCGGACGCGGGGCGTCGGCACGGTGGCGCTCACCTTGGCGGGCGTCGTCGTGCTGGGGCTGGGGCTGACCGGCCTCGCCACGGCCAACTTCGTCGCCGACCAGTTCGCGC
>JBBSIT010000250.1:0-6417 GCA_038231995.1 Acetobacterales bacterium
ACGTCCAGAACGTCAGCCTCGCGCTCTACACCAACGCCGTCAGCTTCGACCAGCTGCTCGCCCTCGGCACGGCGTAATCAGAACTGAATGGCCCTGCGCTGGAACTGTCCCGAACCGTCTTGATGATCTTATGGGAGAAGCGGCAAATGTCCAGCAACTCCAGCCAGAGGTTGTCATCGGCTACGTCGTGATCATGGACGAGGCCGAAGATAGAATGCGCCGAGACGGGAGAACATGGAGCGATCATTTCGAGGAAAACCTTCGCAAGATCGCCATACGAAAAGCCCCGCTTTGGAATCAGGGGCTGATTGAAGGAATTTGGCTGATCCGCATTGATAGCCGTAGAGCGATTGGCGACCGCATTACCGCCATCGTGGACATGGATGCGAAGGGCACGGATTTCTTCACGGCGCTCTTGGCCGAGCTCTACCTACGCGAGCCGACTCTGAAGCCTTAGATCGCAATAGCGACGCCTACGGCATAGCAGTCAGCCGAAGCTAGGCCTCTGACGCGCTACGACAGCGCCACCGCGGCTGCCGTCAGGTCGTCCGCGTCGAGCCCGGTGAGCAGCAGCGAGCCGCCGAGGGGAAAGGACACCTGCGCACCGTCCGGCGTGTCCGTCAGGTTCGCATCGAACGCGGCGCGGTCGGCGAAGGTGGAGGGGTCGAACTGCACGACATCCATCGCCGGGTCGAAGCCGGCGATGACGCTGGCGCCGCCTGGCCCGGCGGGGACCACGAACAAGTCCGCGCCGGGCGACGCCGCGAGCAGGGGATCGCCGCCTGCGGGGACGAGGAACGTCATGGCCGGGGACGACGGCGGGATCGGGACGGCGCCGGCATCGTCGTCGGACTGATCGGGCGGCGCCGGCCGGAGCGCATTGATCTCGGGCAGCAGCTCGGCGAGCGTGGTCCGGCCGGACGCCAGGCGTTCGGTGTACTCCTCCAGTTCGTCCTGCTCCAGCGCCTCACCGGTGGCCTGCTCGTAAGCGCGCGCGAGGCCGCCCCTGAGTTCCTCCGAGCCGGCCAGTGCCTCGGCCACGTCGCCGAGCTCTGCTCCGTCCTCCGCGAGCGCGGCTTGGAAGAAGGCCACCCCGTCCGCGCCTGCGTCGCGGCCCAGCACGCGCTGATACACGGCGTCGATCCGGTGCGCGGCCTCGTCGGAGAGGGCGAGGGTCGCGCGCATGTCGTCGAGCTCGGCGTCGCCGCGCGCCAGCAGCCCTTGGAAGAACGTCAGGCCCGATGCGTCCCCGTCCCGGCCGAACACGTCCCGATACAGCGCGTTCACCGCGCCGCGCGCCTCGGGGGACCGGGCGAGCTGGGCGCGCACCCCGTCCAGCGACGCGCCGCCCGCGAGGGCTGCCTGGAAGAAAGCGACGCTGCCCGCATCCACCAGCCGGTCCAGCACGTCCCGGAACAGGTCGCCGATCCGCTCGCGGGCCTCGGAGGACCGCGCGATGGCGACGCGGATCGGCTCCACGTTCGGGTCGGCCCGGTAGGCGGTTAGGTAGAACGCCGAGTCCTGCGGCGACGGCTCGCGATCCAGCAGATCGTCGTAGTAGTCCTCGATCGCGTCGAGGACGGCGTTGGCGGAGAGAATGGCCATGATGGTGTCCTCTGCCGGAGGTCAGAACCGGACCCGCACGCCGCCGTAGCCCGCGATGGGCGGGGCGGGCGTGAGCGAGCGGGGGTTGGCGGCGCCGGGGGCCGGGGCGATCGGCACGCTGGCGGTGGGGGAGAACGTGCCGAACGTCTCGTAGCGGCGGTCGGTCGCGTTCTGCACCTGGCCGAACAGCTCGATGTTCTCGGTCACCTGATAGGCGGTGTTGACGCCGAGCACGACGTAGCCGGAGGTGCGCGGGTTGAGGTTGCTCTCGTCGCCGCGCAGCACCCGGCCGCTGGCGGCGATGCCGGTGAGGCCGACGCGCCACGCGCTCGTCGCCTGGTAGCTCAGGCCGAACTTCACGGTGTGCGCGGGGACGCCGGGCAGGCGGTTGCCCTTGGTCACGCCGATCTGGCCGTTGGCGTCGGCGAGCGGGTTGTCCGGGCTGTTCAGCAGCAGCGGCGACTGGAAGGTGGCGTCTACGTAGGCGTAATCCGCGTAGGCCAGCAGCCGGCCGGCGCGCAGCTTCAGCCCGGCCTCGACGCCCTGGCGCTGCGTCTCGCCGACGTTCTGGAAGAAGCCGCGGCCACGGACCTGGCTGGCGGCGAACAGGATGTCGTCGCTGCTGCGGGTATGGAACAGCCCGGCGTGCCACTCCACCGTGCCGCCGGCGAGCCAGCCGCCCTCGAACTCAGGCGTGCGGCCGCGCAGGCCCGCCTCCCAGGTGCGTGCCACGACCTGCTTGAGCGGGGGGTCGGAGACGAAGAAGTTGCTCAAGGTGCAGGGCGCGGCCTCGTTGGCGCAGGACAGCTCGGCCGGCGTCGGCGCGCGGTTCGCCTCCGCGTAGCCCGCGTAGGCCGAGAGGCCCGGCAGGAGCTGGTAGGTGGCGCCGAGCGCCGGGTTCGGGCGGACGAAGGTGCTGTCGCCGGAAGCGCCGCCGCCGTTGCGGTCGCGCAGCCGGATGGCGGAGACGTTGAGGCGGAGGGAGCCGGTGAGCGAGAGCCTGTCGGTGAGGTCCAGCACGTCCAGCGCGTAGAGGCCATAATGGTCGTTGGCAGCATCGACGCGCACGGGCGAGAGCGGGCCGCCGGGGAAGTCGATGACGGGGCCGCCGCTGGTGACCTCGCGGCTCTGCAGGATGGTTGCCAGGGTGGAGCTCGCGCTGAACACGCTGCGGCCGCCATCGTAGGCGGCGCCGATGGTCAGCCGGTTGGGCCGGCCGAACGGCTCGGAGCGGTGGGTGCCCTGCAGGGCTGCGCCGAAGCCGTTGGTGTCGGTGCCGGTACGGTTGAACAGGCCGTAGGTGCGGCCGGGACCGAGGAAGTCCCGCACTCCGCCCCCGCCGCGCAGCTGGAGCGGGCCGACGTCCTCGAGTTGCAGCAGGCCGTTGCGGCCCGACTCGATATCGGCGGCGTCGCCGTTGGCCGTGCGCTGGGAGAAGTTGCTGTAATAGAGGTGGCCTTGCAGCGAGAGTTGGTCGGTCGCCTCGTAGCTGCCGCGCAGGCGGATGGTGCCGTAGGAGTTGCGCGTTGTGTCGGGGAGGGTGAACACGGAGCGCCGGCTGGCGGCCAGCAGCTCGACCGGCGCCGGGCCGTTGCCGGTCAGGTGGTTCTGCGCGCCGGACACGTCGAGGTTCAGCTCCGCGCCGTCGCCGCGCCAGCCGATGGTGCCGTAGATCTGGCGCAGCCGGGAGGGCGAGCGCTCGCGCCAGCCATCCTCCTCGATGCCGGTGGCGGCGACGTAGGCCGCGACGTTGCCGGCGCGGACGCCGTACTGGCCGGACACTTGCCGTCGGCCGAACGAGCCGCCGGACAGCTCCAGCTCGGCGCCCTGATAGCTGAACCCGTCGCGCAGCCGGACGGAGACGGCGCCGCCGAGCGCGTTCAGGCCGAACATCGGGTTGGAGCCGACCAGCTCAGTGCGCTCGATCGCGATGTCGGGGATCAGGTCCCAGTTGACCGTGTCGCCGAAGGGCTGGTTGAAGCGGGCGCCGTTGACGTAGACCGCCAGGCCCTGCGGGTTGCCGACCAGCGCCGAGGCCTCGAACCCGCGATAGAGCAGGTTGGGCGCGAAGCGGTTGCCCGACACGTCGTCGATGGCGACGGAGCCGACCTGCTCGTCCAGCGCGCGCAGCACGCTCGGCACGCCGCTGCGCACGAGGTCATCGCGCCGAAGGACGTTGGTGGCGGCGGGGACGCGGGCGCGGTCCACGCCGGAGCCGCCGAGCGGCGCGGGTGCGACCACCTCGATGGTCTGCACCGGCGGCTCAGCGTCCGCCTGCGCCCGCGCGGCCGATGCCGCGCACAGCCCGGCGCAGCCCAGCACGAGCCCTGTTCCCAGTCGCATTTCTATCCCCGCAGCCGCTTGCCCTGCTATGTGGCACGCAGGATCGCGGGGCAGCTATGGCAGGGGTTCCCGGATTGGCCGGGAAACTTTCCCGATCGTCGCGGCCGAGCCTTGCGGTCCGGCCGCGGCCGGGCATTAAAGCGGTTTCAGGCCAGCCGGCGACACTCTCGTCGCCGGTTGGCCTGAGTAACTGCGCGAAACAAAGGCTAGGGTGTGGGCATGTCGCTGCGGCTGCGGCTGATCGTCTCGGGGGCGCTGGTGCTCGCGCTGGGCGCCGCCTTGGGCGGCGTGCTCGCGGGCTGGCACGCCGGGCGCACCGTGGAGATCGAGATGCGCGCGGCGCTGCTGGTCGGCCGGCAGACAGTCGAGGCGGCGCTGCGCGAGCTCGATGCGTCGGGGGCTGCGGACCAGAACCTGCGCGCGCTGGTCGCGGCGTTCGACGGCAACCGGCATGTGCGGGCGAGCCTGCTGGACGCAGAGGGGCCGCCCGTCGTTGCCTCCCGCCTGGCCGAGCCGGCGGACCGGGCGCCGGGTTGGCTGCCGCGGGCCGAGGTGCCGCCGGTCCGCCTGGCGCTCCCCGGCGGGCTGCCCGGCGCCATCGTGCTGCGGGCCGACCCGGCGAATGAGCTGGGCGAGGTCTGGGGCTGGCTGCGCGCCGGGCTGCTCGCGGCGGCGGCGTTCTGCGGCTTGGCCGGGGCGTTGATCTACTGGATCGTCGGCCAGGCGCTGCGGCCGCTCGCCGCGGTGTCGGCCGCGTTCCGCCGGATCGGCTCGGGCGACTATGGCGTCCGCGTCGCGCGGCGCGGCTCGCCGGAGGTCGCGCACCTGGCCGACGGGCTGAACGCCATGGCGGCGCGGCTGGCCGCGATGGACGGGGAGAACCGCCGGTTGCAGGCGCAGTTGCAGACCTTGCAGGAAGAGGAGCGTGCCGGCCTCGCGCGCGACCTGCATGACGAGGTCGGGCCGTTCCTGTTCGCCGCAGCACTCGACGCCGCCGCCATCGGGCCGCTCGCCGAGCAGGGCCGCGCCGCGGAGGCGGCCGACCGCGCCCAAGCGGTGCGCGAGGCGATCGGCCACGTGCAGCGCCATGTGCGCGCGGTGCTGCGCCAGCTCCGGCCGCTGCCGCTCGGCGCGCCCGGCGTCGCGTCCGCGATCGGCACCCTCGTCGCGTTCTGGCAGCGCCGGCGGCCGGACATCGCCTTCGACGTCGTGCTGCCGGAGGGCGAGGACGACTTGCCCGAACCGCTCCGCGCCGCCGCCTGCCGGGTCGTGCAGGAAGGGTTGAGCAACGCGGTGCGCCATGGCCGGCCCGGGCGGGTGGGCATCCGGGTCGAGGTGGCTTTGGGCGAGGTCGTGGTGCAGGTCACGGATGACGGCACTGGACCCGGTGCCGGCGACGGTGACGGATTGGGCTTGTCCGGGATGCGCGAGCGGGTGGCGCTGCTCGGCGGCTCGCTGGCGGTGGGCGCCGGGCCGGGCGGGCGCGGCATGGCGATCACGGCCCGGTTGCCGTTGCAGCCCGCCGAGTCGGTCGCGTGAGGGTCCTGCTGGTGGATGACCATGCGGTGGTGCGCGCCGGGCTGCGCCGCCTGCTGGCCGCCGTGCCCGGCGCCGAGATCGCCGAGGCCGCAACCGGCCAGGACGCGCTGGCGCTGATGCGGTCCGCGCGCCCGGCGCTCGTTGTCCTGGACCTGAACCTGCCCGGGCTCGGCGGGCTCGAGCTGCTGCGCCGGCTGCTGCAGGAGGACCCGGCCGCCCGCATCGTGGTGCTCAGCATGCACGCCGAGGCGCTCTATGCCGCCCGGGCCGTGCAGGCCGGCGCGCGAGGCTACGTCAGCAAGGGCGCGTCGCCGGAGGAGCTGCTGACCGCGATCCGCCGGGTGCTGGAGGGCGGCCGCTACATCGAGGCCGAGATCGCCCAGGAGCTGGCGCTGGGCGGCGCCGCCGGGCAGGGCTTGCAGGGGCTGACGGAGCGCGAGCTGGAGATCCTGCGCCTGCTGGGCGAGGGGCGCAGCCTCGGCAAGATCGCGGACGCGCTGGGGCTCGCCTACAAGACCGTCGCGAACGCCTGCACCGGCGTGAAGGCGAAGCTGGGCGTCGCCCGCACCGCCGACCTGGTGCGGCTCTCGATCGAGATGGGAGTGTCCTGATATGGCTCGCGCGAGCAAGTATTCAGGCCGGCCGGCGAAGGCTGCCGCCGGTCGGCCTGAACCCGCTTTAGCCGTCAGGCCGCGCTCGCCATGGGGCGGCGCAGCCCGGCGTATTCCGCGGCGGCGAACCCCGCCACGGCAACGGCCTGGGCGAGCACGAAGGCTTGGCCCAGTGCGGTCGGCTGCACCCATCCGCCCAGCGCGAGCACGACGCTCTCGGCCGCCCAGGCCAGGTTGACGAGGATCACCGCCCATACAGCAGCCACCGGCATGCTCGGCCGCGTCGCGAGGAGCGCCACAAGCATTGCGAAGGGCAGCA
>JBBSIT010000251.1:0-6381 GCA_038231995.1 Acetobacterales bacterium
AGCCGCTCAAGCTCGCCCCGCTGCATCGTCAGACTGAATCAGCGATGCCGCCCCGCCGCAAGGGGGGTGGGTAATTACCGCGGAACAGGCCAGATTGAGCGCATTGACGGCGTTGGTGCATAAATTAGCAAGACCTTGAAAACACTGACATTTTCGAAACGCGCGTTTTGGCTAACCCGGTGATATAATTGAATTTATGCGCGATTTATGCACCAACGCCCCCGACGAGCGCACGACCGGCGTCTCCCGAAGCCGGCGGCGCCACGGGGTGCAACGCTCATGTGGGCGTCAGAAGCTCGGCTACTGGTCCGATGGTTGAGGGCCGTCATAGCCTTCGATCACCACGACGTGGCCGACAGCCTTGCCCTCGTGCAGCACCTTTGCCTGCTCGTATTCGGGCGAGAGATAGCAACGGAGCGCAGATTTGTAGTCTGTGAACTCGATCAGCACGATCCGAGCTGCACTTTGCGCCTCGTCGGCGTGAGACCGTCCTCCGCGAATCAGGAAGCGCGCACCATACTGCTGAAGGATTGTCTCCACTGCGACCTGATAAGCTTTGAATGCCTCCGGATCTGTTATCTCGAATTGGGCAAGCCAGTAACCCTTCTTACCCATGGCTCCAGTTCCTTCGTCTGGTGCAGTCATTCACTCTTGTGCCGGGCGGATATCATCCCCCGTCCATGCCCTCGCAGCAGTGCGTTGCCAAGGGTTCGACGCACTCACGCAGGCCGCGGCCGTGCTCGCTCTCCTCGGTCATGGCCTCCCGCGCGTCTGCTCCGGGATGAGGTCGTCGACCTGCACGCGCAGGGCTCCGGCGAGCTTCCTGAGCGCCGTGACGCTGCCGGGCTTGATGCCCTTCTCGATCTCGGCGAGGTAGCCCTGAGCGACGCCTGCGGCCTCGCCGAGGGCACGCTGCGAGAGGCCGCGCTTCTCGCGCCAGACCTTCACCGGGTGCTCGCCGGCCCAGAGCCGTTCAGCGTCCTCCAGTGCCAGTCCGTCGGCGAGCACGGCGTCGAGCCCGCGGTCGGCGATCTCGGCATCGAACTCGCGCACGGCCGCAAGGTCGATGGCGTCCTCGATCATCGACGCGATGGCGTCGAGGTCGATGCGCTTGATCGTCACCGTGTCCGTCGTCTCGGCCAGCACGGTGATCTTGGGAACATGCGTCATCCGTAGACCTCCCTGCGATGCCCGGCCCGGATCACGACCACATCGGCACCCACGATCCGGTAGATAGCCCGCCAATCCCCCTGCCGCACGCGCCACGTCTCGGCCCTGTTCACGAGTTGCGTCGTGCCGGGATGCCGGGCCGCGGGCTCGGCCGCGATCGCGGTGAGCCGCTCGACCAACCGCTGCCGATCCACGGCAGGGATCGAGGCCATCTGCTTCTGGGCGTCGCGGAGGAAGACCAGAGCCATGGTCAGCATGATCTCTAAAAGAGATTATGCGGTCAACCTCGCCTTCGCCGGCGTGCTCGACGCCGAGCTAGCCGGCATCGCGCGCGCCCGCGCCGTCCCCGAGCCCCTCGTGCGCGAGGCGTGCGTGCTGCACCGCTCGCCCACCACCTCGCCCGCGTATTGGCAGGGGTGGAACCGGCTGCGAGCACAGATCGGGCACAAGTTCCACGCCCTGTTCGACGCCGTGAGCCGGGCCATGGCCGACACGCCGCGCAGCAGCTCGTTGGTAGAGAACCTCAACTCGCGGCTGCGCGGCTACTTCACGCTGCGCCGCCACCTCGGCGGCTCATACCTGGACTTGCTACGGTTCTTCTTGAACCACCGCCGCTTCCTGCGCAGCCGGCGCGACGAGCGCCGGGGCATGAGCCCGCGGGAGCTGATGACCGGCCGAGGCCACCCGCACTGGCTGACCCTGCTGGGCCTGGGATCGCTTCAGCCCCAGCGGGCTTGACCCAGGGAGGCTGGCCGCCTCCCGCACAGGACGCCCCTCCAGTCGCAATCTGGCCCTCACAGGCCGGCGCTCTTCGCGCGCCCGTGTAACCCAAAAAGGGCCGATTCTGAACCACGCCCGCCTGCGCACCGCAGCCCATCGCTCACCTCACGTCGCTGGTTTGGGGCGAGGGCCATAAAGCCCGCGCTTACAGGACTTCTCGCGCCGAGGGTCCCCCGGGCCACCCCGGGAACCGTGAGGACACCTGCCACCATGACCAAGCCTGATCTCCTGGACCCCGCGCAGCGGGCCGGAGCGCCCGCCCCGAGTGCCGCACCGCCATACGCCGGGCGGATCACGACGACGCTGGCCGCGACCGTGCGCCTGACCGGGGCCCCGCTTTCACGGTGGTCCGCCTTGTCCCGCTCCGAGCGGTATCGGCTGCTGGCTGTGGGGCGGCTGCGCGCCGTCATGGCCAACCGCCGCACGTTGATCCTTTGGGGCAGCGTGCTCGCGCTCGCCTACCTCGACGGCCTATCGTCCGCGACCTTCCGCGGACCGAGACCTCAGCCCTCATGGCGGACCGCGCCATGACCCGACGCCGCCAGAACCCGGCGAGGCGCGCCCGGCTGTCCGTATCGTGCACGTCGTCGCGCGCTGGCGAGGCTGCCGCCTCGCCTTCCCGGTCCGAGCCGATAGCCGAAGCCTTGCGCCCTGCCCGGAGTTGCGTGCCCGGCCGCGATCGCTCCGGTCCTCCCGACCGCGCAGGGCCAGTGCCCGGCGACCGCGCGACCGCTCGCGGCGCGGCCGGGCCGCTCCTGACCACGGCCGATGTCTGCGCCGTGTTCGGCCGCACGCCGCGCACGATCCGCAACTGGGTGCAGGCCGGCCATCTCCGTCCCGTCCGCGTCGGCCGCTCCGTCTTCTTCCGGCAGGAGGACGTGGACCTGCTGGCCGGTGCCGAACCGGTGCCGGCGTACGAGCCCAAAGATGAACCATGGTCTCCGAGGCTTAACGGACCATCGTGAAAGCGGGCCCACAGTAATGAGATTCGATAACCCTGCTATGGTCTCACGAGTTGCCGCACTCTTCCGCACCTTTCCTCGAACACGAGAGAGTTCTGCCATGTATGACTGCAATCCGTCCATCACCTCAGACCTGGCGACGACCACGTCGACTTGCCCCACCCTGGACGACGCCCTCCGCCTCGTCGCCACCTGGGACGACCTCGCGCCCCAGCGCCGGCGCGACCTCGCCAGCGCGCTCGCCGGCGCGCGCAGGATGTGCGAGCGCTACGACGCGTGGCGGGCAGAGGAGCGCGCCGCACCCGGCGCGAGCCCCGCGATCGCATCGATCCCGATGGACTGCGCCTTCCTCAACGAGCGCCTGTTCTACAGGCCGCTCCGGGCCTATGGGCTGCGCGGGGGCCGGTTCGCCAACATCCTCTCCGGGCTGCGCTTCATCCTCCGCCGCCTCGGCCGGCACGCGCCGGCCGAGAAGGGCGTCGCCGTCCTCGCCCCGTCCTGGCGCACGCTGCACGCCGCTCTCCCGAACAAGCTGCGCCAGATCGCGCTCGCCGGGTTCCTCCGCTTCTGCAGCCGCGAGGGCATCGCGCCCGACCAGGTGACGAGCGAGGTCGTCGCCCGCTTCGAGGCGTGGCTGCTGGCGAACACCCTCTGCAAGCTGCAGAACCGCCGCCACGTCGTCCTCGGCACTTGGAACTGGGCCGTAGACCACGTCCCGGGCTGGCCGCAGCACAAGCTGCGTTCCGCCTCCGGGTATGCTCCCTACACGCTTCCCTTCTCCGCCTACCCCGCCTCCTTCCAGGCCGACGTCGAGCGGTTCGCGCAGCGCATCAGCGGCGATGCGGACACGATCTTCGGCGACCATATCTTCGCCGCGGCGGGCGACGCGGCACCGTTGCCCGCGCCCCGTCCGGTACGGGCCACGACTCTGCGGTCGCGCTTGTTCCAGATCCGCATGGCGGCCGCGGCCCTGGTCCTGAGCGGTCGCTCCGCGGAGACGATCACCGCGCTGCGCGACCTGATCGAGCCGGCGGACAACGCGCGCGCGATCATCCGCTTCTTCTACGAGCGCGCCGGGCGCAGGCGCGGCTCGAATGCCGGCAACGTCGCCGAGGTGCTGCGCCAGATCGCCCTCTACCACTGCCGGCTCCGCCCGGACGAGGCAGCCCGGATCACGCGCTGGGCGCGCAACGTCGGTCAGAAGTCGCAGGCCAGCATGACCCCCAAGAACCTCGCCCGCCTGCGTGCGCTGACCGTACCCCGGACCCGGGCCATGCTGCTCCACCTGCCGCAGCACCTCATGGGCATGGCGGCGAACGCGGAGCACCCCACGCGCGCGGCGCGGCTCGCGCTGCGGGCCGTGGCGATCGAGTTGCTCCTGGTCTGCCCCATGCGTCTCTCCAACCTGCGGCTGCTGCGTCTCGACGAGAGCCTGCGCCGGCGCGATCCCGACCACCCCCGCCGCCTCACGCACCTCCACCTCGCGGCGTGGGAGACCAAGAACGGCGTGGAACTCGACTGGCCGCTGCCGCGCACCACGGCTGACCTGCTGGACCGCTACCTGCGGCGCTATCGGCCGACCCTGGCCCAGCCCGGCAACCCCTCCCTGTTCCCGGGCGAGGCAGAGAGCGCTCTAGGCGCGCGCGCCATGGCCGGGGCCGTCACGGACCCGATCGCGCGCGAGATCGGCGCCGTGGTCAACCCGCACCTGCTACGCCACTTCGCCGCGTGGACCTACCTCAGGCAGCACCCGGGCGCCTACGACCTGGTCCGGCGCGTGCTCGGCCACAAGGACGTCAAGACCACCATCGCTTACTACTGCGGCCTCGAAGCCGAGTTCGCGGCCGAGGCGTTCGACACTGCCGTGCTCGACGAGCGCCGGCGCACGCGCGCGGTCGCCCAGGCCGCCCTGCGCGCCGGTGCTTCCAGGCGGCGTGCTGGGCGGAGGGGTGCTTAGCATGCCCCGCTCCGCCACCGACCCGCGACGGCGCTGCCTGCCCCTCGAGGACTGGCCCGCGCTGGACCGACGCCTCTGGCAGCGCGGCACCGCGCCCGACGACGGCTTGGACGACCCTCCACCCGGTGCCGGGCTCAGCCCGGCGACACGCGCGAAGGTCGCTGAAAGCTACGGCCGCTGGCTTGGCTTCCTCGCGCTCCAGGGCTGCCTCGACGACGTGACGGCGCCGGGCGAGCGTGTGACCGTGGAGCGGGCGCGCGAGTTCCTGCGCCTGATGCGCACCCTCGGCAACCGCGACCACACCGTCCTCGGCCGCTTCGCCGAGTTGCGCACGGCGCTGCGCATCCTGCAACCGCAGCAGGACTTCGCGTGGCTGACATGCCCGGGCGGCGTGCCGCTGAGGGCGCACTTGGGGATGTGCAGGCGCCAGCTCACGGTGCCGGACGCGGCGGTGCTGTTCCGATGGGGGCTCGACGTGATCGAGGCCGCTGCCGCCGTGCTGCATCCGATGCGCCGGAGCGGGCAGCTGCGCGACGGCCTGCTGATCGCCATCCTGGCCAGCCGCGCCCCGCGCATCCGCACCCTGGCCGCGATGCGCCTCGGCAGCAGCGTTGTCCGTGACGGCGATCGCTTCCGGCTCGTGTTCGGCGCCGAGCAGACGAAGAACCACAGGCCGCTGGAGTATCGGCTGCCGGCCGCTCTCACCTGTCACGTCGAGCGCTACCTCGCGGTCGAGCGTGTGACGCTGCTGAGCGGCCAGCGCCACGACGCCTTCTGGGTCAAGCAGGGTGGCAGCGCGCTCGGCGCCGTGGCGCTCGCGCACCGGGTCCGATGGTGGTCCGGCCGGCGGTTCGGCAGCGCCTTCGGGCCGCACCGCTTCCGCTACGCCGTCGGCAGCGCGGCGGCGCAGGCTGACCCGGAGAACGGGGGCGTCGCCGCGGCCGTGCTGGGCATCTCGGCGCGGGTCCTGCGCAAGCACTATGACCGTGCGACCCAGGACGTGGCGGCCGCGACCTTCCACGCGGAGCTATCGGCCGAGCGGGGCAGGACCGAAGGCCTCGCGGCGCGTGCCTTCTCCAGCCTGTGAACCCAAGTCGCATGAGGGGCCTAGAGGGCACCGTCAAGTTGGTGCCTGACCGGCTTGCAGCGCGACACGACGGATGGACGTCTCTCATCCAGATTGTCGCGCTACACCCGCGCTTCGGATCGGACCGGATGTTGCGGCGGCCAACGCCGACCGCGTAGAGAACCGTGACCCCGAGCGGCGACGACGGATAAAATGGTTGACGAGGGAGGCGCGATTAGAGAACGGCCGCCTCCTCGCAAGGTGTTTTGCAGTGCTTTGATCAGATCGCTTGCGTCCATATGTTCGGCCTCACATGAGGGCGTCCTCGTCAAGCTATTTCATCGCGGGATACCCCGGGTCTGAGCGCTGCAGCGCGGTTCAGTCATTATCCAAGGCGGAGCTCCCGTCAGAGCAGGGCTTCCCTGCAAACCTCACATCCGGTGGCG
>JBBSIT010000252.1:0-6379 GCA_038231995.1 Acetobacterales bacterium
AGAAAGCTGCTGAAGGAGGGCCACCGCGACATGCTGCGGATGTCCGACGCGCGCATGAGCGGCACGAGCTACGGCGCCTGCGTGCTGCACGTGAGCCCCGAGAGCTACATTGGCGGCCCGCTCGCACTGCTGCGGACGGGCGACATCGTCACGCTGGACGTGGACGCCCGCACCATCCGCATGGAGGTGTCCGACGCTGAGCTGGAAACCCGCCGGGCCTCCTGGACGCCGCCCGAGCCACGGTTCGAGCGCGGCTACGGCTGGGTGTTCACGAAGCATATCCAGCAAGCCAACGAGGGCTGCGACTTCGACTTCCTGCGCACCGAGTTCGGCGCGCCCGTGCCCGAACCCGTGATCTACTGAGGGGAGCGGCCGATGCCTGACATCATCGCCGCCCTGCCCGGCATCTCCGGCATCCTCGTGACCCCCTTCGACCGCGACGCCCGGGTGGCGCCCCAGCTGCTTCGGCCCATCATCGACCGCGCGATCCTGGCAGGCGTCCACATCCTGACCGCCAACGGCAATACCGGCGAGTTCTATGGCCTGACCGCCGCCGAGGCGGAGCGCATGGTCCAAGCCGTCGCGGAGCAGATCGACGGCCGCGTCCCGCTGCTGGCCGGCGTGGGCCGCAGCATCGGCGACGCCGTGGCTCTCGCGCGGGCCTCCCGGATGGCCGGGGCGGCGGCCCTCATGGTGCACCAGCCGCCCGACCCCTTCGTCGCCCCGCGCGGCCTCGTCACCTACGTCCAGCGGATCGCCGAGGCCGGGCAAGGCCTGCCGGTCGTGCTCTACCTCCGCAACGATGGCATCGGCTTCGAGGCCATCGAGCAGCTCTGCCGCATCCCGAGCGTCTCTGGCGTAAAATGGGCCTCTCCCACCCCGCTCCGCCTGGCCGAGGCGATCCGCCGGACCGATCCGCGCATCGTCTGGGTCGGCGGCCTGGCCGAGCCCTGGGCGCCGCCGTTCTGCGCCGTCGGCGCGCGGGGCTTCACCTCCGGACTCATCAACGTCTGGCCGGAGCACTCGATGGCGATCCACGGCGCACTCGCGGCCGGGGACTACTCCCGGGCGAACGCGCTGATCGGCACGATGAGCAGCTTCGAGGAGCTGCGCGCTGGGGAAGGCGGTGGCGCCAACGTCGCCGTGGTGAAATCCGCCCTCGCGATGATGGGCCAGGATTGCGGCCACGTCCGCCCGCCCGGCGCCTGGCCGCTCACGGCGCGTCAGGCGAAGGAGCTGCGCCTCCGCCTTGCCGAATGGGGCCTGGTCTCCGCACCCCGCGCAATCACTGCCTGAGCCGACGAGGGAGCGATCCATGACGACATTGAGCGACACGACCCGCGACAAGCTGAAGGGCGTCAGCACCGCGACGCTGGCCAGCGCCTTGTTCAAGCGCGGGCTGTTCAAGCAGATGATCCAGGACGTGCGCCCGCTGAGCCCGCCCCGGGGCGGCAGCATGGTCGGCCCCGCCTACACGCTGCGCTACATGCCGGCGCGCGAGGACCTGAACCCGATGACGGTGTTCCGCGACCACACTCATCCGCAGCGCCGCGCGGTGGAGGAGTGCCCGCCCGGTGCGGTGCTGGTGATGGACAGCCGCAAGGACCCGCGCGCCGCCTCGGCCGGCGGCATCCTGGCCACCCGCCTCATGGTGCGGGGCGTGGCGGGCATCGTGACCGATGGAGGCTTCCGGGACTCGGCCGAGATCGCGGCGCTTGCCATGCCATCGTACCACTGCCGGCCCTCCGCGCCGACCAACCTCACGCTGCATCAGGCCATCGACCTCAACGTGCCGATCGGCTGCGGCGACGCGCCGGTGTTCCCGGGCGACATCATGGTGGGCGACGATGACGGGGTCATCGTCATCCCCGCCGGGATCGCCGACGCGATCGCCGACGAGGCGGTCGAGATGACCGCCTTCGAGGACTTTGTCATCGAGCGCGTGCGCGGCGGCCAGAAAACCTTCGGCCTCTATCCGCCGACGGACGAGTCGAACCTCGAAGCCTTCGCGGCCTGGCGCAAGCAGAACGGACGGTAAGCCGGCGGCAGATCGGGCGCTGGTACGGCGCTGATGATGGAGGCGCTGACGCAGGGGCTGCCGGGCTTCGGGCGCCAGCGTCTATTGCCAGTTGATCGACCCCGGCGCGTTCGCGGGCCGGGACGCGTTCGTGGCGCAGATGGATTTCCTGTCGGACCAGTGCCACGCCGACCCGCCGCTCGACCCCGCGCGCCAGGTTCGCCTACCGGGCAAGCAAGCATCCCGGAGCATCGCGCAGGCAGCACAGGGCAACGTCCCGCTTGCCGCCGAAACGGTTCAGCGCTTGCCGGCATGGGCGGGCGAGCTTTCTGTGGACGCGGCCTTGCTTGCTCAACTTAAATAACGAGAAGCCAAGGGAGAAGACAATGTCCGAAGAACATCGAATCCAGGGTACGACCCGCCGGAGCATCGTGCGGGCTGGGCTCGCGTTGGCCGCCATGCCGTCCGCAGCACAGCTAGCAGCAGCCCAGTCGCGGCCGGTAACGAAGGTGCTCGATTTCCAGACGACGGCCGACGTGGCGAAGGCGGAGCAGGAAGGCACCGTCGTGTTCTACACCCATGACAGCGACCCGGCCGGCGCCGCGATCATGGAGGCGTTCAGCAAGGACTTCCCCAAGATCAAGGGCACCTACCTCCGCGCGCAGAACGGGGCGCTGTACAGCAAGCTGCTCGCCGAGCGTTCGGCCGGCCGCTACAACGTGGACGTCGTCCAGTTCTCCGAGGTCAGCACCGCGCTCGATTTCAAGAAGCGCGACGGATACGAGATGCACCTCTCGCCCGAGGCGGCGGCGTACGGGGCTGAGAGCCTCAGCACGCCGGCCGGCTATTACTTCTATGCGGGCGTGACCTTCGGCGGCATCGCCTACAACACCGACAAGGTCTCCGCAGCCGATGCGCCGAAGAACTGGAAGGACCTGCTGGACCCGCGCTGGCGCAACTCCATCAATACGAAGCAGCCCACCAGCGGGATGCAGTTCGTCGAGTGGTACGAGCTGCGGCGGCTGTATGGCGAAGGGTATTGGAAGGAGTTCGCCAAGCAGCGCCCGCGCGGCTTCGACAGCCGCGTGCAGTTGTTCGACCGGCTGGCCAAAGGCGACGACAAGATCTGCGCGCTGGCGGAGTGGGCCGGGTTCCAGCTTTACCAGGACCGCGGCGCCCCGATCGCATTCGTGACGCCGCCGGACGGGCTGCCGGCGACCCCGGTTGCCGCCGGCGTGGTCAGCAAGGCGCCGCATCCGGAAGCGGCCCGGCTGCTGCTCGACTGGATGATGTCTCAGCGCGGGCAGACGCTGTACCAGACCAACTCCTATTTCTACTATCCGTCGCTGCGGAAGGATGCGAAGCCGATGCCGGGCGGCATGAAGCTGAGCGACTTCAAGCTGCTGTACCCGCAGGACATGGCTGCCTACTCGGCCGCGCACGATACGTACGTGAAGGAATGGAACGCCATGCTCGGCCTGTAGGGACGGGGCATGTCGGACGCGGCACTCCGGCGCCGCGCGCCGGTCCAGGGGATCGTGGGCGGGGGCGTCGCCGTGCTGGCGGCGATCCTGGTGCTGTATCCCATCTACTTCCTCGTCCAGGCTTCGCTCGACGTGGGGGACCCGGACGTGCGGCCGCCCGAGGCCTATGGCCTGGACAACTACGCGTCCCTGCCGCGCTACTGGGAGATCATGCTCAACACGCTGGGCGTCTCCTTCGCGGCGACGATCATGGCGCTGGTGCTCGGCTTCCTGACGGCCTGGATCCTGAACCGGACCGACGTGCCGTTCCGCCGCACGCTGGAGCAGCTGATGGCGGTGCCGTACTACGTCACCCCGCTGCTGGGCGCGCTCGCCTGGAGCCTGCTGGGCGCGCCCGAGAGCGGCCTGGTCAACCAGCTCTGGCGGGCGGCGGGCGGCCAGGGCGCGCTGATCGACATCACCGGGCCGATCGGGATCGCCTGGGTCATGGCGCTGTTCGAGGGATCGGTGGCTTTCGTGATGATCGGCGCGGTGATGAAATCGATGGACCCGTCGCTGGAGGAAGCGAGCCAGGTCATCGGCGGCGGCCGGATGCGCACGATGCTGCGGGTGACCTTGCCGCTCGTGGCGCCGGGCGTGCTGGGCGCGGGCATCTACGTGTTCGCGGAGATGCTGGGCTCGTTCTCCGCAGCCCTGGTGCTGGGCACGCCGAACCGGTTCTACGTGATCACCACGGCCATCTACCAGATGGTGTCGCAATACCCGCCCCGGCTGCCGCTCGCCGCCGCGATGGGCGTGTCGCTCTTCGCCGTCATGTTCGCCATGCTGTTCCTGTATCGCAAGGTGACGACCGGGCGCAGCTACGTCACCGTCAGCGGCAAGGCGTTCCGGCCGCGGCTGATGGACGTGGGGCCGCTGCGCTGGGTCCTGTTCGGGATCTGCCTGCTCTACGCCGTGCTGTCGGTGTTCCTGCCGGTCGCGACCTTGTTCTACGCCGCCATCCAGCGGCTCGCGGTGGCGTTCCCCAAGGCCGGCAACTTCACGCTGGAGCATTTCCGGACGGCGCTGTCGCTGAACGCGGTGCGCTTGGCGATGGGCAACAGCCTGCTGCTGGGGCTGCTGACGGCCACGATCGGGGTGGTTGTGACCGGGCTGCTGGCCTGGATGATCCAGCGCTCCCGCCTGCCGGGGCGGGGCCTGCTGGAATACGTCGTGATGTTCCCGCAGGCCGTGCCGCGCCTGGTGTTCGCGTTCGGGATGATGTGGGCCTGGCTGGTCATCCCTGTCCCCATCTACGGCACGTTCTGGCTGCTGCTGATCGCCTACCTGACGGTGTTCCTGCCGCTGGGCGTGCGGACGCTGTCGGGCGTGATCGTGCAGCTCGACAAGAGCCTGGAGGAGTGCGGCGAGGTGTGCGGCGCGTCGTGGTTCTACCGCATGCGCACGATCACGACGCCGCTGCTCCGGCCCGGCCTGCTGGCGGCCTGGCTGCTGATCTTCGTCGCCAGCGTCCGCGAGCTCGGCGCGTCCATCCTGCTGATGGGCCCCAACAGCAAGGTGCTGACGCCGGCCATCGTGGAGGCCTGGTTCTCGTCCAGCAGCGAGCTGACGGCGGCGATGGCGCTGATCCAGACGGTCGTCGTGGGGCTGGCGATGCTGCTGTTCTATCTCCTGACCAGCCGCGCGAGGCGGATCGGTGGCTGAGCACCCAGGGCTGATCTCAAGCGGGGACTGATCCCAATGAGTGACACGCCGCATATCGAGGTCGAAGGCCTCGTGGTCCGCTACGGCGCGGTCGCCGCGGTCGGTCCCGTCAGCTTCTCGGTGATGCCCGGGCAGCAACTCACGCTGCTGGGCCCATCGGGTTGCGGCAAGACGACGACCTTGCGCGCGATCGCCGGGCTGGAGCGGCCGAGCTCGGGGACGATCCGGATCGGTGGCCGGACGATGTACGACGGGACGCAGGGCATCAACCTGCCGGCCGAAGAGCGCGGCCTGTCGATGGTGTTCCAGTCCTACGCCATCTGGCCGCACATGACGGTGTTCGAGAACGTCGCCTACGGCCTGCGGGTACGGCGCAAGAGTGCTGCCGAGATACGCGAGAAGGCGCGCCACGCGCTCGACCTCGTGCAGATGGGCGCCTACGCCGACCGGCACGCATCCCAGCTCTCGGGCGGGCAGCAGCAGCGGGTGGCGCTGGCCCGGGCCTGCGCGTTCTCGCCCGAGGTGCTGCTGTTCGACGAGCCGCTGTCCAACCTGGACGCCAAGCTGCGCGGCGACATGCGGATCGAGCTGCGGGAGCTGCAGCACCGGCTCGGCGTCACCTCGGTCTATGTCACGCACGACCTGGAGGAGGCGCTGGCGATGTCCGACCAGATCATCGTCATGCGCGGCGGCCATATCGAGCAGGGCGGGACGCCGGACGACATCTACAATTACCCGCGTACCGAATTCGTGGCCGATTTCGTCGGCTCGGCCAACCTGATCCCGGGACGGTTGCGGCCCGACCTGGCGAACGACGCGCTGGTGGCGCTGGAGGTCGATGGCGGCCACATCCTGCACGGCGTCGCCCACGGCCGCACCGCCGGGGCGAACCCCACGATGTCGGTGCGGACCGTCCATCTCCGCCTCTCCGCCGAGCGGCCTGCCGGCTGCGCCAACGTCTGGCCCGTCAGGATAAGGCGCGCCGTCTTCCTGGGCGACCTGACGCAGGTGCATGTCGAATGGGGCGGGCGGGAGCTGGTGATCCGCCAGACCGCGCTGGACAGCGTGCCCGAGGACGCGAACGCCTTCCTGTCCGTCGATCCGCGCCGATGCGTGCTGCTGGAGTGAGAGCGATCTAGCCAGGCTTGGCGAGCGGGGCCGGCTCGGCGCTCCG
>JBBSIT010000253.1:0-6376 GCA_038231995.1 Acetobacterales bacterium
GTCCGTCGCGCCGAACGCCCGGCCGGCGTCGTCCAGCGCGGCGGGAAGCTTGGCGTAGCCGGCCTCCAGGCCGCCGGCGGGGATCGCGAGGTAGCGGATGACGTAGGCGAGGACCAGCGCTGCGCCCGACCCCGACAGCACCAGCCCGATGCCGGCGCCTGTCACCATGCGCGCCGCGTCGTCCAGCGCGTTGTCGAGCGCGCCCAGCGGCGTCAGCAGCCCGACGGCGATGACGGTGCCGGGCAGGGCGTAGCCGAGGCTCGCCAGGCGCAGCAGGTCGCCCCGGCCGGCGACGCGCATGGCGAAGGCCAGCAGCAGCCCAGCGCAGAGGGCGGCCATCGTGGCGACGGCGGCGAACAGCGCGGAGGAGCCAACCCAGGCGCCGAGCGCCGGCGGCAGCCCGGCCTCGGCGACCCGGCGCCACGCCGCCCCCAGCAGGTGCAGCGCCGGCACGGCGAAGCCGACCAGCACCGGCAGCGCGCAGGCGCAGGTGGCGAGCAGCGCCTGCACCGGGCCGAGTACCCGCCGGGCGGCGTTGGCCGAGCCGGTGCTGGCGTGGCTGGTCCGCCGCCGGGCCGCGCGCTCCAGCGCCACGAGGCCGCCGACCAGGACCAGCATCGCGAGCGCGATCCCCGCCGCGCCCTCGACCGAGCCGCGCGTCACCCATGTCACGTAAACGGCGCGGGTGAGCGTCTGCACGCCTAGGAATTCGGCCGCGCCGACGTCGTTCAGCGTCTCCATGAGCGCGAGGCCGAGCCCGGCCGCGATCGCGGGCCAGGCCAGCGGCACCGCCACGCGCAGGAACAGCGCAAGCCCGGCGGCGCCGAGCGTGCGGGCCGCGTCCAGCGCGTCGGCCGACTGCATGGCGAAGGCGGCGCGGGCGTTCAGGTAGACATAGGGATACAGCACGAAGCCGAGCAGCAGGGCGCAGCCACCGAGCGATCGAACCTCGGGGAAGGCGAGGTCGGACGGCCGGGCCAACCCCAGCAGCGCGCGCAGGCCGGACTGCACAGGGCCGAGCGGATGCAGCACGTCGAGATAGGCGTAGGCCACGATGTAGGTCGGCATGGCGAGCGGCAGCAGCAGCGCCCAGCCCAGCACGTGGCGGCCGGGGAACTGGTAGGCCGTGACCAGCCAGGCCGTGCCGGCGCCGACTACTGCTACGATCGCGCCGACGCCAGCCAGCAGGACGGTCTCGAACGCGGCCTGCGGCAGGACGTAGCGCGCGAGGTGCGGCCAGAGCGCGCCCGACCCGCGCGAGGCGAGCAGCGCCAGGGTGACGAGCGGCACGAGCACGAGCGCCGCTACGCAGTCAGCCGCGAAGACGATGCCGCGCGGCCAGGTGAAACGGGGCGGAGCTATGGGCGGCGTCAAGCCTGCTTCAGCGATCGAAGCCAAGCCGGTCCACCAGCAGGCTCGCATCGTTCCTCTCATCCGCGATAGCCTGCGGCGACGCGCTGTCCGGCTTGAGCGCGCCGAAGCCCGCGACGATGGGGCCGACTGGCACGCCGGGCCGCACCGGATGCTCGAAGTTGACAGCGGCATACATGTGCTGCGCCTCCGAGGTGACGAGGAACTCCAGCAGCTTCACCGCCTCCGCCCGGTTGGGCGCGTGCTTGGCGACCACGGCGCCGGAGACGTTGACGTGGGTGCCCGCACCGTCGCGGAAGGTGGGCAGCACCACTCGCACGGCCTCGCCCCAGCGCTTCTGCTCCTCGCCGCCGCGGCCGGAGAGCATGATGCCCTCGTAATAGGTGTTGGATAGGCCGACGTCGCAGAGGCCGGCGAGGATGTCGCGCGCCACCTCGCGGTCGCCGCCGCCGGGCCGGTGAGCCAGGTTGGACTTGAGCGCCGTCAGGTACTCGGCCGTGGCGGGCTCGCCGTACTTCACGATCATCGCGCTGAACAGGGAGGTGTTGTACGGGTGGTTGCCGCTGCGCAGGCAGACGCGGCCCTTGAAGCGCGGGTCGGCCAGGTCCTCGTAGGTGCGCGGCGGCTCGGCCACCCGGTCCTTGGAGACGAAGATGGCGCGGGCGCGAAGCGTGAGCGCGAACCAACGGCCCTCCGGGTCGCGCCACTGCGCGGGGATGGCGGCCTCCAACGCAGCGGACTGCACGGGCTGAACCAGGTCGCGGCGGGCGAGGTCCGCCAGGTTACCGATATCGACCGCCATCATCACGTCGGCCGGCGAGTTGCGCCCCTCCGCCGCCACGCGCTCGGCGAGGCCCGCTCGCAGGAAAACGGTGTTGACCTTGATCCCTGTGGCCTCGCTGAACGCCGCGAACAGCGGCTGGATCAACCCCGGCTCGCGCGTGGTGTATACGTTGACCTCGGCGGCTGGGGCGGGCGCCGCGGCGAGCACCGCGAGGCTGCCCGCGGCTAGGCCAAGGACGGATCGGAACGGGCGCAGCATGGTGGTCTCCTGCAATAGAGAATGCGACTTACTCGCAATCGCGATTGCAGGCAAGAGGGCGTGACCGGCCGCGCGGCTTCGGCTATTGACCTGCTGTCGCGCCCCTGACGAGGAGACCGCCATGAACGAGATCGCGCCCCTGCCCCGCGCCAACACCCTGCGCTCCGGCCCGGACGAGCGCGGCCGGTTCGGCGGCTTCGGCGGACGCTTTGTCGCCGAGACGCTGATGCCGCTGGTCCTCGATGTCGAGCGCGCCTACGACCAGGCCCGCGCCGACCCGGCGTTCCAGATCGAGCTCGACGCCTACCTGAAGGACTACGTGGGCCGCCCGAGCCCGCTGTGGTTCGCGGAAAGGCTGACCCGCGCGCTGGGCGGCGCGCGCGTGTACTTCAAGCGCGACGAGCTGAACCACACCGGCAGCCACAAGATCAACAACTGCATGGGCCAGATCCTGCTGGCCCGCCGCATGGGCAAGACGCGCATCATCGCCGAGACCGGCGCCGGGCAGCACGGCGTCGCCACCGCGACGGTGTGCGCCCTGTTCGGCCTGCCCTGCACGATCTATACGGGCGCCACCGACGTGGAGCGGCAGAAGCCCACCGTGTTCCGCATGCGGCTGCTCGGCGCCGAGATCAACACCGTCACCTCCGGCGCCGCCACGCTCAAGGACGCCATGAACGAAGCGATGCGCGACTGGGTGGCGAACGTGGCCGACACCTACTACCTGATCGGCACCGTGGCCGGCCCGCACCCCTACCCCGCCATGGTGCGTGATTTCCAGAGCGTCATCGGCACCGAGGCGCGCGCGCAGATGATGGAGGCGGAGGGCCGGCTGCCCGACGCCGTGGTGGCGGCCATCGGCGGCGGCAGCAACGCAATGGGCCTGTTCCACCCGTTCCTGGACGACGACGTAAAGCTGATCGGCGTCGAGGCGGCCGGGCGCGGGCTCGACACGCGGGAGCACGCTGCCAGCTTGTCGCGCGGGCGGCCCGGCGTGCTGCACGGCAATCGCACCTACCTGCTGCAGGACGACAACGGCCAGATCCAGGAGGCCCACAGCATCAGCGCCGGGCTGGACTACCCCGGCATCGGCCCGGAACACGCCTGGCTGCATGAGATCGGCCGGGTGGAATACGTGGCCGCCACCGACCAGGACGCGCTCAACGCGTTCCAGCTCTGCACCCGCACTGAGGGCATCATCCCCGCGCTGGAACCGGCCCACGCGCTCGCGCACGTGCAGCGCGTCGCGCCGGGCATGGGGCCGGATGCGATCGTGCTGATGAACCTGTGCGGCCGGGGCGACAAGGACATCTTCACGGTGGCGGAACACCTCGGAGTGAAATTGTGAGCAATTTCATCTCCTGGGGGGGTTAGGCTTTGACCCGCATCGAGGCCCGCTTCGACGCGCTGCGCGCCGAGAACCGCGGCGCGCTGATCCCGTTCCTCGAGGCCTACGACCCCGACCCGGCCACCAGCATGGCCATCCTGCGCGGCATGCCCGGCGCCGGCGCGGACCTGATCGAGATCGGCATGCCGTTCACCGACCCAATGGCCGACGGCCCGACCATCCAGGCTGCCGCCCGCCGCGGCCTGCTGGCCGGCGCCACGCTGTCACGCACCCTCGCCATGGTGCGGGAGTTCCGCCGCGAGGACGACGCGACGCCGGTAATCCTGATGGGGTATCTCAACCCCATCCTGTCCTACGACCCCGCCCGCTTCTGCACCGATGCCACCGCGGCGGGCGTGGACGGCCTGATCGTGGTGGACCTGCCGACCGAGGAGGCGGACCTGCTGGCCGGCCACGCCGCCGAACGCGGCATCGACATCATCCGCCTGGTCGCGCCCACGACGGACGACGCGCGGCTGCCGCTGGTCCTGCAGGGCAGCTCGGGCTTCGTCTATTACGTCAGCATCACCGGCATCACCGGCACGCGCGGCGCTTCGTACGCGGACCTAGCCGCCGCCATCCCGCGGGTCCGCGCGGCAACGAGCCTGCCGGTCGCGATCGGCTTCGGCGTGCGCACGCCCGCGCAGGCGGCCGAGGCCGTGCAGGTCGCCGACGCCGCAGTGGTCGCCTCCGCGCTGATCGAGACCCTGGCCGCCAGCCTGGACGAGCACGGCCGCGCCCGCCCTGACACCGCCCGCCGCGTGCTGGACCAGGTGCGCGCGCTCGCCGAGGGCGTGCGCGGCGCGAGGGTGTGCGGCGCCCGAGGCATGATGGCATGAGTTGGCTCACAGAATACGTCCGCCCCAAGATACGCACCCTGCTCGGCCGGCGGGAGGTGCCGGACAACCTCTGGCACCAGTGCCCGAACTGCCAGCAGATGATGTTCCACCGCGACCTCGAACGGAACCTCAAGGTCTGCACCCATTGCGGCTTCCACATGCGGCCGACGGCGGTGGAGCGGCTGGCCTACACCTTCGATGAGGGGGGCTACACCCGCATCGAGCTGCCGCGCGCCCCGGCCGACCCGCTGCGGTTCCGCGACGCCAAGCGCTACACGGACCGGCTGCGCGAGGCGCGGGAGAAGACCGGGCTGGACGACGCGATCGTGGTCGCGCACGGCGCCGTCGGCGGCCACCGGGCCGTGGTGGCGGCCATGGCGTTCGAGTTCATGGCCGGCAGCATGGGCGCCGCCGTGGGCGAGGGCATCGTCGCCGCAGCTCGCCTGGCCGTGCTGCAGGAGGCGCCGCTCATCGTGTTCACCTCATCCGGCGGCGCGCGGATGCAGGAGGGCGCGATCAGCCTGATGCAGATGCCGCGCACCGTGATCGCGACCCGGCTGGTCAAGGAGGCCGGGCTGCCGTTCATCACCGTGCTGACCGACCCGACCACCGGCGGCGTCACCGCCAGCTTCGCCATGCTCGGCGATCTGCAGCTCGCCGAGCATGGCGCGCTCATCGGCTTCGCTGGCGCCCGCGTCATCGAGCAGACCGTGCGGGAGAAGCTGCCGGAGGGCTTCCAGCGCGCGGAATACCTGCACGAGCACGGCATCCTGGACATGGTGGTGAAGCGCACCGAGCTGCGCGAGATGCTGGGGCACCTGATCGGCCTGCTGCGCGTGCATGACGCGACCCCGGCGCCGGAGCAGGACGCAGCTTGAGCGCTCCGGTCCTGGAAAAGCCGGGTCGGATCGAGCCGGTCCTCGACCGGCTGCACAGGCTGCACCCGCGGCTGATCGACCTCAGCCTCGATCGGCTCCTGGTCCTGCTGGCCCACCTTGGCCATCCCGAACGGCGTCTGCCGCCCGTGATCCACGTCGCCGGCACCAACGGCAAGGGCAGCACCTGCGCGATGGTCCGCGCGGTCGCGGAGGCGGCGGAGCTGCGCGTGCACGTCTATACCTCGCCGCACCTGGTGCATTTCCGCGAGCGCATCCGTCTTGCCGGGCGCCTGGTCAGCGACGCCGCGCTGGCCGATGCGCTGGAGCATGTCGAGCGAGTGAACGACGGGGCGCCGATCACCGTGTTCGAGGTGATTACCGCCGTCGCCCTGCACCTGTTCGCCGCCGTGCCGGCCGATCTATGCGTGCTGGAGGTCGGGCTGGGTGGCCGGGGCGACGCGACGAACGTGATCGACCGGCCGGCCGCCTGCGCCATCACCAGCATCAGCCTCGACCACCAGGACCTGCTGGGCGACACGCTCGCGGCGATCGCGGCGGAGAAGGCCGGCATCCTGAAGCCCGGCATCCCCGCCGCCACCGGCCTGCAGCCGCCCGACGCCCTGACGGCGCTGCAGGCCCGCGCGACGGAGATCGGCGCACCCCTGCTGGCGCGCGGGCGGGACTGGGACGTGGCGGAGGCGCCGGATGGATTGCGCTTCAGCGATGCAGGCGGCGAACTGCGCCTACCCCGGCCCGGGCTAACCGGCCCGCATCAGGTTGACAACGCGGGCATCGCCGTTGCGGCCCTGCGCGCCGCCGGGCTCGGCCTGCCGGACGCCGCGTTCGCCGGCATCGCGGA
>JBBSIT010000254.1:0-6326 GCA_038231995.1 Acetobacterales bacterium
AAAATCGAACTGGACGTGGGATACCCAGGCCGGCGCCTATTTCTGGCACCGGTTCTACAGCCATCAGCCCGACCTCAATTTCGACAACCCGGCCGTGCTCGCCGAGGTGCTGTCGGCCATGCGTTTCTGGCTCGACCTGGGCATCGACGGGCTCCGCCTCGACGCGGTGCCCTACCTGGTCGAGCGCGAGGGCACCAACAACGAGAACCTGTCCGAGACGCACGACATCCTGAAACGGATTCGCGCGGAGCTCGATCGGCACGCGCCGGGTCGCATGCTGTTGGCGGAGGCGAACCAGTGGCCGGAGGACGCTCAGCAGTATTTCGGCGAGGGCGACGAATGCCACATGTCGTTCCATTTCCCGCTCATGCCGCGCATGTACATGGCGATCGCGCGGGAGGACCGGTTCCCGATCACCGACATCATGCGGCAGACGCCGGAGATACCGGCCAATTGCCAATGGGCCGTGTTCCTGCGCAACCATGACGAGCTGACGCTGGAGATGGTGACATCCGGTGAGCGCGATTATCTCTGGCAGACCTACGCTGCCGACAAGCGCGCGCGGCTCAATCTCGGCATCCGCAGGCGCCTCGCCCCGCTGCTGGAGCGGGACCGCCGGCGCATCGAGCTGATGAACGGCCTGCTGCTGTCCATGCCGGGCACACCCGTCATCTACTACGGCGATGAGCTCGGCATGGGCGACAACATCTTCCTTGGCGACCGCGATGGCGTGCGCACGCCGATGCAGTGGTCGATCGACCGCAACGGCGGGTTCTCCCGCGCCGACCCGGCCCGCCTGGTGCTGCCGCCCATCATGGATCCGATCTACGGCTTCCAGGCGGTGAACGTGGAGGCGCAGGCGGCCGATCCGCACAGCTTGCTGAACTGGACCCGCCGCATGCTGGCGGTGCGTCGCCGCCATCAGGCATTCGGGCGGGGCGCGCAGCGCTTCCTCTACCCCGGCAACCGCAAGATCCTGGCGTATCTGCGCGAGCACACGCTCGCGGATGGGACCGTTGAGGTCATCCTATGCGTCAGCAATCTCGCGCGCACTGCGCAGGCCGTTGAGCTCGACCTGTCTTCCTATGCCGGGCGTGTGCCGGTCGATGTTGTCGGCGGCTCCGTGTTCCCGCCGATCGGCCAGCTCACCTATCTCCTGACGTTGCCGCCCTACGGCTTCTTCTGGTTCCTGCTCAGCGCCGAGACGGCGCTGCCGAGCTGGCACGCGGCGCTGCCGGAGGCGCTGCCGGAATACGCGACCATCGTGATGCGAGCGGATATGTCCGGGTCCATCACCGGCCAGGGGCGCAGAGTGCTCGAGACCGAGTCGCTGTCAGCCTACCTGCCGAAGCGCCGGTGGTTCGCTTCCAAGGGCGAGCCGCTCAAGAGCGTGCGCCTCGCTTATGCCGCCCTGCTGCCCGAGACGGGCGGCAGCGTGTGGTTCGCCGAGGTCGAGGCCTCGATCGAGGATCGGACCGAGCGTTACGTGCTGCCGCTGACCGTCGCCTGGGAGGACGAGACGGTCAGTGCCCTCTCCCAGCAGCTCGCGCTGGCCCGGGTCCGGCGTGGATCGCGGGTCGGATTCGTGACCGATGCGTTCGCGACCGAGACGCTACCGCGCACGGTGATCCGGCTGCTGCGCGAGGGGGCCGAGACGCCGACCGAGGCTGGCGCGCTGCGTTTCCAGCCTACGCCGCGTCTTGACGCCGTGGTGGTCGCGGACGACGCCGAGATCCGCTGGCTTTCCGCCGAGCAGTCGAACTCCTCGCTGATCGTCGGCGACGCGATCGTGCTCAAGCTGATCAGGAAGGTCGTCGCCGGCATCAACCCTGAGGCCGAGATGACGCGCTACCTGACGGAGCAAGGGTTCAGCAACACTGCGCCGCTGCTCGGCGAGGTCGTGCGCGTCGCGGATGATGGCGTCCCGCATACGGTCGCCCTCGCCCAAGGGTTCGTGCGCAACCAGGGCGATGGATGGACCTGGACGCTGGACTATCTCGCGCGGGGCGTGGAGGAGCTGGCATTGACCGGCGAGGATAGCGCGGAGAGCGAGAGCGATACGTTCTCCGCCTACGTGGTGTTCGCGGCCGCGGTCGGGCAACGCCTGGCGGAGTTGCACGAGACATTGGCGCGGCCGACGGACGACCCGGACTTCCGCCCAGAACCCGTCGATGCCGAAGCCGCAAAGGCGTGGGCGGCCGGAGCCATCGAGCAGATCGACCGCGCGCTCGCCGTGCTCGGCGGCATGCAGGATTGGCCGGACGAGACGGCACGGCAGCACGCGTCGCGGTTCCTCGCGAATGCGGATGCGCTGCGCGATATGGCCCGGCGTCTCGCAGCGCTCGGGCAAGGCGCGTTGCAGACGCGGGTGCACGGGGATTTCCACCTGGGCCAGGTGCTAGTGGTGCAGGGAGATGCGTTCATCATCGACTTCGAGGGCGTACCGGCGCGGACCATGGACCAGCGGCGGGCGAAGTCGTCCGGCCTGCGGGACGTAGCAGGGCTCGTGCGCTCGCTCGATTACGCCGCGGCCGCTGCGGCGCCCGGCCGGGTCGCCACGTCCGAGCGGACGGCCGAACGACGGCAGCAATTGCTGCGCCGCTTTCGGGATGACGCGACCGAGGCGTTCCTGGGCGCCTATCGCCAGGTGCTGCAGAGCTCGACGCATCGTTGGGCGACGCTGGAAGCGGAACCGGCGCTCATCGACCTTTTCCTGCTGGAGAAAGCTGCTTACGAGATCAGGTACGAGGCTGCGAACCGCCCGGGTTGGGTCGGCATTCCTCTCGCCGGCCTGCACGGCATCATGACCCGGCTGCTCGGCCTGGATGACCAGAATGTCTGACGTAATGCCAGGCCTCGCCCTCGACGCGCTCGTCCAGGGCGCCCATGGAGACCCGTTCGCGCTGCTCGGTCCGCACGACGAAGCGGCTGGCTGCGTCGTGCGGGCTTTCCTGCCCGGCGTCATCGACGTCCTGCTCGTGGAGCCAGACACGGGCGTCGCCCTGGCTCGCATGGAGCTGGTCCACCCCGGCGGTGTATGGGCGGGTCTGCTGGCCAAGCGCATGCCTTACCGGCTGCGCGTGACCGATGCCGAAAACGGCACGCGCGATATCGCCGACCCGTATGCCTTCCTGCCCCTCCTCGGCGAGCTCGATCTGCATCTCCTCGGGGAGGGGCGGCATTGGGACCTGGCGCGGTGCCTTGGGGCGCATCTGGCGGAGATCGATGACGTCTCTGGGGTGCGCTTCGCGGTTTGGGCGCCGAATGCCCGCCGGGTCTCGGTGGTAGGGGATTTCAACGGCTGGGATGGACGGCGCCATCCGATGCGGCTGCATCGCGATTTCGGGGTTTGGGAGCTGTTCGTCCCAGGCGTCGGCGCCGGCGCGCTGTACAAGTTCGAGCTTGTCGGCCCGGACGGCAACCTGCTGCCGCAGAAGGCCGACCCGGTGGCTCAGGCCGCAGAGCTGCCGCCGGCCACTGCGTCCATCGTCGTGGACACGGAGAGATGGCGGTGGAGCGATGACACCTGGGCCGCGCGACGTGCGGAGCGCCAGGCGCCGAACGCGCCGATCTCGATCTACGAGGTGCATGCAGCGTCTTGGCTGCCGGCCTCGCTGGAGGGCGGTGCGGGTTGGGAGATGCTCGCGGACCGTCTCGTGCCGTACCTGGCCGGCATGCGGTTCACCCATGTCGAGTTGCTGCCGATCATGGAGCATCCCTTCGGCGGAAGCTGGGGCTACCAGCCGCTCGGGCAGTTCGCTCCCAGCGCTCGCCTCGGCCCGCCGGAGGCATTCGCCAGGTTCGTCGACCATTGCCACTCGGCGGGCATCGGCGTTCTACTGGACTGGGTCCCGGGTCACTTCCCGACGGATGCGCACGGCTTGGCCCGGTTCGATGGCACCCCGCTCTACGAGCACGCCGATCCGCGCGAGGGTTTTCATCACGATTGGAAGACGTACATCTACAACCTCGGCAGGAACGAGGTCCGCGGCTTCCTGATCGCAAGCGCGCTCTACTGGTTGGAACAGTATCATGCCGACGGGCTGCGTGTGGATGCGGTCGCCTCCATGCTCTATAGCGACTACAGCCGCGCTCAAGGTGAGTGGATTCCCAATGAGTTCGGCGGCCGCGAGAACCTCGAGGCAGTCTCGTTCCTGCAGGATCTCAGCCGCGCCGTCGCGATGCGTTGCCCGGGTGCAGTGCTCATCGCCGAGGAGAGCACTGCCTGGCCCGGAGTGACGCGCCCCGCGGATCAAGGCGGTCTCGGATTCAACTATAAGTGGAATATGGGTTGGATGCACGACACCCTGTATTACATGCAGGAACAGCCCATCCATCGGCGCTGGCATCATGGGGAGATCACGTTCGGCCTGGTCTATGCCTTCTCCGAACGCTTCGTGCTGCCCCTGTCGCATGACGAGGTTGTCTACGGCAAAGGATCGTTGATCCGTAAGATGCCCGGCGACGAGTGGCAGCGATTCGCCAACCTGCGCGCCTACCTCGGTTTCATGTGGGCGTATCCAGGCAAGAAGCTGTTGTTCATGGGTGGGGAGATCGCCCAGGACCGGGAATGGAACCACGACACCGGGATCGACTGGGACCTGCTCGATGACCCAAAGCACGCCGGCATGCAGGCCCTGGTGAGGGACCTCAACCAAGCCTATGCCGACCAGCCAGCCCTGCACGTGAAGGATTGCGATCCAGCGGGCTTCCGATGGGTGGTCGTGGACGACGCGGCCAATTCCGTCTTCGCCTTTCTCCGCCTTGGCGGTCCGAATGACGCGCCCGTGCTGGTGATCTGCAACTTCACGCCGGTCCCTCGCTATCTCTACCGCGTCGGCGTGCCAACTCCCGGCGAGTGGCGGGAGGTCCTGAACACGGACGCGGCCCTCTATGGCGGATTGAATGTCGGCAACGGCGGCCTGACGGTAGCGGAAGCCTTGCCGAGCCATGACCTGCCCGCATCGCTGGCGCTCACCCTCCCCCCCTTGGCCACGCTGATCCTCCGCGCGGAGTAGTTCTCCGCGGTGCGAGGCGGAGATGCCCCGAATGCCGCAGCACCACGCTTACCCTCTGCCGACCGGCGCCGAGCTGCAGCCTGACGGGCACACGCGGTTCCGCCTGTGGGCGCCGTCGGTGCCGGCCGTCACGCTGGAGGTCGCGGGCAAGGCAGCGCCGATGCAGGCGGAGCCGGGTGGTTGGCATGCGGCAACCGCGCCGGCGCCCGCCGGCACAGCGTACCGTTTTCGTTTGCCGGATGGTCTGGCGGTGCCGGACCCGACGTCGCGCCTGCAGGCCGGCGACGTGCATGACGAGAGCGTCGTCGTCGATCCCCTCGCCTATTCCTGGCGCAATGCGGGCTGGATGGGCCGCCCGTGGCACGAGGCCGTCATCTACGAGCTGCACGTCGGCGCCCTGGGCGGCTTCTCCGGGGTTCGCTCGTTGCTGCCGGAGTTGCGCGCCCTCGGCGTCACCGTGGTGGAACTCATGCCGATCGCCGATTTCCCCGGCGGGCGCAACTGGGGCTACGACGGCGTGCTGATCTACGCGCCCGACACGGCTTACGGCACACCGGACGAGCTGAAGGCGCTGGTGGACGAGGCGCACGGGCTCGGCCTGAGCGTGATGCTCGATGTCGTCTATAATCATTTCGGTCCGGACGGAAACTACCTGCACGCCTATGCCGAGCCGTTCTTCCGCGAGGACATCTCGACGCCATGGGGCGCCGCCATCGACTTCCGCCGGCCCGAGGTGCGCCAGTTCTTCCTGCAGAATGCGCTGTATTGGCTGATGGAGTACCGGTTCGACGGGCTGCGCTTCGACGCTGTGCACGCGATATTGGAGGAGAGCTTCCTGGAAAAGATGGCGGCAACCATCCGCCGGACGGTGGAGCCGGGCCGGCATGTGCATCTCGTTCTGGAACATGAGAACAACAGGGCGCGCCTACTCCACACGCAAGCGGACGGACCTGGCTTCGATGCCCAGTGGGCCGACGACCTGCATCACTGCCTGCACGTGCTGCTGACCGGGGAGAGCGAGGGCTACTACGAGGATTTCCAGGATACGACCGCGTTGCTGGCGCGCTGCCTCGCGGAAGGATTCGCCTACCAGGGCCAGCTCGCGCCGCATCTCGGCCGTCCGCGCGGAGAGCCCAGCTCGCACCTGCCGACGACAGCGTTCGTCATGTGCCTGCAGAACCACGACCAGATCGGCAACCGCGCCATGGGAGACCGGTTGACGACGCTCGCCGACCCGGATGCGCTGCGCGCCGCACAGGCGCTGCTGCTGCTCGCGCCGTTCGTGCCGATGCTGTTCATGGGCGAGGA
>JBBSIT010000255.1:0-6313 GCA_038231995.1 Acetobacterales bacterium
AACGCCTGGGGCGCACCTGGCGATTTCGGCCCCGTGATCATGCCGCTCGATCAGGCGCTCCGCTTCATAGCCGCCGAGAGCTTCTTCTGGATCAACGTCTGACGCTCACACCGTCACGAAACGTGCAAAGCCAAGCTGAGGGACCCCGCCCGCATGTTCGAAGTCGTCGATACCGGCATCGCCCCGTCCAAGGGACCGATCAGCGGCACGGTCCGCAAGGGCAACCTGGTGCTGACCGCGCAGATCCCGAAGGATCTCGCGACCGGCGCCATCGTGCCCGACGACATCGAGGTGCAGACGCGCCGCACGCTGGACAACATGCGCATAGCGGTGGAGGCGGCCAGCGGCACGCTGGACGACGTCATGCAGGTGCAGATCTTCCTGATCGACGGCGCCGACGCCGCCGGGATGAACCGCGTCTATGCCGAGGTGTTCCGCGCGCCGTTCCCGAACCGCGCCACCGTCGTGGTGAAGGAGCTGCTGGCGCCGGGCATGCGCGTGGAGATGGTCGCCACCGCCCATCTCGGCCCGGCCTGACATGGAGGCGTCGCGCACCATCGTGATCGGCGCCGGCGTCGCGGGGCTGTCGGCCGCGCTGTATTTGCGCCGCGCCGGGATCGCGGTGGAGCTGATCGACCCGCTACCCTCGGCGGGTGGGGCGTCGTTCGGCAATGCGGGGCTGATCAGCGTGGACTCCGCGACGCCGATCGCGCTGCCGGGCATGCTGCGCAAGGTGCCGGGATGGCTGCGCGACCCGCTCGGCCCGCTCACCGTGCGCCCGTCCTATCTGCCGCGCGCCGCTCCGTGGCTGGCGCGCTGGGTCCGCGCCGGGCGCATGGACCGCGTGCTGGCGATCTCGGACGCGATGCGCGCGCCGCCTCGGGTGCGCGGCCTCGGCATGGTATTCCAGAACTACGCGATCTTTCCCCATCTGAACGTGTTCGAGAACGTCGCCTTTCCGCTGCGCGTCCGCCGTGCGCCGCGGGCCGAGGTGGCGCACCGGGTCGGCGACGCGATGGAACTGGTGAAGCTGGATGGCTTCGAGCGGCGCTACGGCCGCGAGCTCTCCGGCGGGCAGCAGCAGCGCGTGGCGCTGGCGCGCGCCATCGTGGCGCATCCGCCGATCATCCTGATGGACGAGCCGCTGGCGCGCTCGACAAGAACCTGCGCTACCACATGCAGGTCGAGATCAAGGAAATCCAGCAGCGTCTCGGCCTGACGGTCGTCTACGTCACGCACGACCAGGAGGAGGCGCTGACGATGTCGGACCGCATCGCCATCATGGACGGAGGGCGGATCGCGCAGATGGGCCCGCCGCGGGAGGTTTATGAGCGGCCGGGCAGCAGCTTCGTCGGCAAGTTCCTGGGCGAGGCCAACCTGATCGCCGTCCACCGCCGCGGCAACGAGATCGCTGGCGCCGGCGGCGTCGCGCTGCAGGCGCGGCAGGGATCGCTCGCGCAGGACGGCACGGGCTGGGTCTTCGTCCGGCCGGAGAAGATCTCCCTCTCGGACGCCGGCTCGGATGCCTGCCCTGGGCTGGCCGGCACCATCCGCCACGTGTCGTTCCTGGGCAACGTGGTGCGCTACGCCGTGGACACCGGCGCGGACGGCGTCGTCGTCTGCGACGCGGCGAACGCCGCCGCCGCCACGCCGCGCGCGGCCGGCGACCGCGTGGCGCTGCACTGGCGGCCCGAGGACGGGCGGCTGCTGGCCCGATGAGGCTGACCCGGCTCGCCTCGCTGCTGCTGATCCTGTCGGCGCTGACTCTGCTGACGCTGGTGTTCCTGGCGCCGATCGGCTGGTTCCTGTGGGCCTCGTTCGCCGAGCTCGGCAGCGTCGGCGACATCATCGTCGAGACGCGCGAGACGCTCGGCTCCGGCGCCGTCGCGGCCGCGATCCTGAACACCAACCTGATCGCGCTGGAGGTAACGCTCCTGGTGCTGCTGCTCGGCTACCCGCTGGCCTACGGGCTGAGCCGAGCGCGCGGGGTCGCGTTCTCACTGATCCTGGTCTGCATCGTATTGCCCTACTTCACCAGCGTGATCGTTCGCACCTACGCGTGGATGGTGCTGCTCGGCCGCAATGGGCTGATCAACCAGGTGCTGCTCGGGACAGGCGTGATCGATGCGCCGCTGGAGCTGCTGTACAACCGCATCGGCGTGGTGATCGGCATGACCTACGTGCTGCTGCCCTACATGGTGCTGACCCTGTACGCCGCGATGAAGGCGATGGACCCGCGCTTGCTGCAGGCGGCCGAAGGCATGGGGGCGGGACCGCTCCGCGTGTTCCTCAAGGTGTTCCTGCCGTTGACGCTGCACGGCGTGGCCGCCGGGGTGCTGATCGTGTTCATCCTGGCCATCGGCTTCTTCGTGACGCCGGCGCTGCTGGGCGGACCCGGCGATCTCATGATCGCCATGCTGATCGAGCGCGAGATCGAGCTGACGCAGAATTGGCCGGGTGCGGCGATGATGACGCTGGTGCTGCTGGCCGTGACCTTGGCGCTGTATGCGGTCTACAGCCGCGTGGCCGATGTGCGGAAGGCGTTCCGCGCGTGATCGGGCCCGTGCTGCGCGCCACCCTGCTGCGGGTGCTGGTCGTGCTGGTCTGCGCCGGGCTGTTAGCGCCGATCGCGATCGTGGCGATCCTATCGTTCAGCGGGGCCCCCTACCTGCAGTTCCCGCCGCGCAGCCTGTCGCTGCACTGGTACCAGCGATTCCTGGGCGACGCGCGCTGGCGGAGCGCGGTGCTGAACTCGACGGTCATCGCCGCGATGACCTGCGTGCTCTCCACGGCGCTCGGCTTCCTGGCGGCGTACGTGATGGCGCGCGGCACGCTGTTCGGTCGACGCACGCTGGCGGCCCTGCTGCTGATGCCCCTGATCGTGCCGCACGTCGTCACCGCCGTGGCGGTATACTTCCTGTCGGCGAAATTCGGACTGATCGGCATCAAGCCGTGGATCGCGGTGGCGCACTCGGTCGTGGCGCTGCCCATCGTGCTCGTCATCCTGCAATCGGCGCTGGAGACGGTCGACCCAAACCTGGAGCGGGCGGCGATGGTGTGCGGCTGCACGCGCTTCGGCGTGTTCCGGCGCGTGGTCGTCCCGCTCGCCCTGCCGGCGGTGGTGTCGGCGGCGCTGTTCTCGTTCCTGATCTCGTTCGATGAGGTCGTGATCTCGCTGTTCCTGGCCGGCATCCGGTCCGAGACGCTGCCGGTGCGTATCTGGAACAGCCTGATGCTGGAGATCGAGCCGACGATCGCCGCGGTCAGCACGCTGCTGATCGCGCTCACTACGCTCGCGCTCACGCTGGACTGGCTGGTGCGGCGGCTGCGGGACCAGAGGGTGCGTGCCGGATGACGTCGCCGTTGTTTAGACGCGCGCTCGCAGGCCTCGCCGATGAGGAGGACGCGCTCTGCGCCGACCTCGCCCGCCTGGTCGCGTGCGACACAAGCTTCCCGCCCGGCGCAGGCTACGCTGCGATTGCCGAGCTGCTGGAGGGCCTGCTGCGGCCGCTCGGCTTCATGCCGCGGCGGGTCGAGGTGCCGGAGCCGCTGTGGCGCGCGCCGGGCAGCACAGGGCCGCGGGTCAACCTGATTGCGGAGCGTGGCATGGGCCAGCCCGTGTGCAGCCTATACTACCACACCGACACCGTGCCGCCCGGTGAGGGATGGACCCGGCCGCCCCTGCTTCTGACGCGCGAGGGCCGGCGGCTCTACGGCCGCGGCACGGCTGACATGAAGGGCGCGACCGCGGCCACGCTCGCCGCCCTGCGCGCCGCCGGCCGGCACGGGCTCAAGCTGCGGTTCGACCCAGCCCTCCTGCTGTGCACGGACGAGGAGGGCGGGCTGTATCCCGGCATCCGCTACCTCGCCGAGCAGGGCCTGGTGCGCGGCCACTTGCTGAGCTTCAACGGCGGCGCGGCGCCGCGCATCTGGGCCGGATGCTTCGGCAGCTTCGACCTGCTGATCCGCGTGCATGGCCGTGCCGCGCATTCCGGCGACCCCGCCGGCGGCGTGAACGCCATCGAGTCGGCATTGCCGGTCCTGCGCGCGATCGAGGTGCTGAAGCCCCGCGTCGAGGCCCGCGCCTCCGCCCTGCCGCCGCCGCCGCATTACGAGGGCCGGCCGCTCACCGCGCACCTGACGGTTGCTGCGGCGCATGGCGGCTCGAAGGGCTCCGCCCTGCCGGCGCAGTTCGAGGTCCTGGTCAACCGCCGCTACGCGCCCGAGGAGCGGTTCGAGGACGCACTGGCCGAGCTGGAGACGGCCGTCCGCGATGCGGCGGCAGGCGGCCCGGCGCTCGGCGTCGAGACGGTGCTGCTGGGGCATCTCGCTCCCGTCTCGGACCCGACCGGCCCGCACTGGCCGCGCTGGCAGGCGGCGCTGTCGGAGGGCTTCGGGTTCGCTCCGGGGGAGTTCCGGGCCTGGGGGTCGTCGACCAGCTCGGACATGGGCTGGGTGCAGCGCGCCGGCGTGCAGGAAATCCTGCTGGGTGGGCTGTCCCGGCCGGGCAACAACGTGCACGCTGCGGACGAATACACGACGCTGGACGACCTGGTAGCGCTCGCCCGCAGCATCCTGGCCTATCTTGCCGCCGGCTTCGACCCGAACTTGGAGGACCGCGCATGACCGCACTGCACCGCCGCACCGTGCTGGCCGGGATGGCAGCACTCCCCGTCGCCGCCGCTGCGCAGACCGCACCGCGCCGGGGCGGCCGCCTGCGGGTCTCGGTGGACCAGGCGGCCGGGGTGCTGAACCCGCTGCTGACCCGCACGAACCCGGAATACCTCGTCTCCGAGCTGCTTTACAGCGGGCTGACCCGGCTCGCGCCGGGCATGGTGGCGGAGCCGGACCTGGCGGAGAGCTGGACCAGCAGCCCGGACCTCAAGGAATGGGATTTCCGGCTACGGCAGGGCCTCACCTTCCATGATGGCACGCCCTGCACGGCGCGGGACGTCGCGGCCACCTTCGCCGCCATCCTGGACCCCAAGACCGCGTCGCCCGGCCGGACCAATGTCGGCCCGGTCGCGGCGGTGGAGGCGCGCGACGACCGCACTGTGGTGTTCCGGCTGAGCGGCCCCTACGCCGACCTGCCGGTGACGCTGACCTACACCAACGCCAAGATCGTGCCGGCCGCAATCGCGCAGGGCGGGCTGGAGCGGCTGTCGCGCACCGCAATCGGCACCGGGCCGTTCAAGCTCGTCCAGTTCGAGCCGGAGCGGCAGGTGGTCGTGGAGCGCAATGCTGCCTACTACGACCCGGCGCGCCCATATCTCGATCGGGTCGAGGTCGTGATCTACCCCGACCCGACTGCCGAGGCCTCCGCGCTGATCGCCGGCGATACCGACCTGATGGTGGCGGCGCAGGCGTCGGAGTTCGGCCGGCTGTCCTCCGCCCGCGGGGTCGCGACGATGCGCGTGCCGTCCGGACAGTTCCTCAACGTCAACATGGCCTGCGACCAGAAGCCGTTCAGCGATATGCGGGTGCGCCAGGCGCTGGCGCTGACGGTGGACCGCGAGGCGATGGTGCAGTTCATCGCCGACGGGCTGGGCATGCCGGGCAACGACACGCCGATCAACCCGGCCTACCAGTTCTACCGCGAGCTGCCGCTCAGGCAGCGCGACCCGGCGCAAGCCAAGCGCCTGCTGGCGGAGGCCGGCTACCCTGATGGCCTCGACCTCACCCTGGTGGCGTCCACCAACCCCAGCTCGCGCACCCAGCTCGGCATCGCGATCCGCGAGATGGCGCGCGACGCCGGGTTCCGCATCGAAGTGCAGACGATGCCGCACGCGACCTATCTCGACCAGGTCTGGAAGAAGGGCTCGTTCTACGTCGGTTTCTACAACATGCAGGCGACGGCGGACGCGATCTTCTCCCTGCTCTACACCTCCAATGCCGCATGGCCGGAGACTCGCTGGAACAACGCCGAGTTCGACCGGCTGGTGGCCGAGGCGCGCGTGACCACGGACGAGCCGCGCCGACGGGAGCTGTACGGCCAGGCGCAGGTGCTGATGCACGAGCAGGTGCCGTCCGTGATCCCCGTGTTCTTCGACCTGCTGTCGGCCCGGCGAGACTACCTCCAGGGCTTCCAGACCCATCCCCGCGGCGCCGTGTTTCGCCTGGATTACGCCTGGCTCGGGGAGGGCGCGCCCCGGCGGGGGTGAAGCATGTTCAGCAAGGCTGAACCTGCTCTACGCTTTGTTTCACGCGGCTACTCAAGCCGCTCGGACCCAAGCACGGGTCCGATCAGCTTGAAGCCGCTTTAAGTGTCCGGCGCCTGGCTGCTGCGGCGGCTGCTGCTGGCCGGCTACACGCT
>JBBSIT010000256.1:0-6311 GCA_038231995.1 Acetobacterales bacterium
TCTCACTGGGACGGCGACCGAGACCGGAAGCGTTCTGGACACGACGGCGGCAGGGATCACGCCGCCCGCCTATACGATCACGGACACCGGTGCTGCCGCGGACAGTCAGTCCGGGCAAATCACCGGGGCAACGTCCCCTATCGCGGAAAGCGGAGGCGCCGCCGACACATCCGCAGCTACACTTGACACCTCCGTCAGCTTGGCAGAGGCGGGTACTGCCGCGGACACTTCGTCTACCGGGGCATCCGCTTCTTCCGTCACCATTACGGAGAGCGGGACTGCGGTTGAGACCGTCGCGGCGACGGGCATCCTGGCAGAGGCGCAAGCCGAGACTGCTGCGGCCAGCGACGCGAACAACGTCGCGCTATCCGCCACGGCATCGCAGATTGAGACCGGCTCCGTTGCAGATACGCCGGTCGTCAATGTCAGCTCGCCTGTCGTCGCGATCTCGGAAACCGGGGCGGCAACGCAGACCGCTTCCGCCAATCTTGCTCTTGCGTCCAGCCTGAACGAGACCGGCGCTGTATCGGATACGCGGGCGGCAGCTGCCGTATTCGCCTCGCCGGTCAGCGAAACGGGTGCCGCCGTCGCTACGGCCGCGACCGGCAACATCTATCCGAACACCACATCGGAAACCGCATCTGCCGCTGATAGCAGGTCGGCGTCGGCGGCGCTCTCAGCCGCAAGGACGGAAAGCGGCACCGCATCTGATACGTTTGCGGCCCCCGGAATCGCAGCCGCCGCCGTCTCGGAAACCGGAGCGGCCACTGAGGCCCTGAGCGGCGCGCTCACCGTTGTCGGTAGCGCCGTCGAGGCGGGATCGGTATCCGCGGTCGCCGATGCACTGAGCAGCGTGCTCATCCTGGATGCCATCCTGGCGGAGACAGGTAGCGCCTCGGACACGATAAGCGCCGGCCCCAGTGCAGGGTCGGACGTTGCGGAAGCCGGGTCTGCATCCGACGCGGCCACGGCATCGGCAGTCTTCGCCGCGAATGTTTCTGAGACCCCGGCGCCGAGCAGCGCCGCGAGCACTGCGCTGGGCTATGCCGTTCTCGGCCACACGGCGCTCGGCTCCAGGCCAATCTCTGCGCCGGGGGCAAACGACGCCGCGAGCGCTACGCTGGTTGGCGATGTCAGCCGCAGCGAGGCTGGATCGGGCGTTGATGACGCCAGCGCGTTCCAGGCATTCGTTCTGTCGGCTGCGGACACCGTGTCCGCGACCGACGATGCTTCTGCCATCTACGTTCCGGCCGGGCGTGGCATTGACATCACGTTCCGGGAGTTTGGTGCTGCGGCCGATCTGTTCACGCATTCCTGGAGCGGCCAAGCGAGCCGTACGGAAACCCTGGCCACGGCTGAAACCCTAGAGGTGCTGGTCGCCGCCGTCGCGACGGGCCAGATGCGTCACCACAGATACTCAGTCTATCCCGACCGATCCCGCTTCCTGAAAGGCTGATCTCCATGCGCTTGATTGCTGTCTTGATCGGGGCGTGCTTCGCCTTGCCAGCATGGGGTCAGTCCTCGGGCGGGTTCGTCACGATTCCGACCCCGGGCGGACGCAACGTCACGGCAGCGGACGTGAACGCCGCCTTCGCCAAGAAGCTCGACTTTCTCAATCCGCAGATCGTCGGTGGCTCCATCTCGCCCAGTACCGCCGTCTCGGTGATGGGCACCGGCAGCACGGTAGCCCGCACACTGCAGCAGCGTGCAACCGACATCATCCAGGCCGCTGACTTCGGCGTACGGTGCGACGGCATCACGAACGACAGCCCGGCCCTGCAAGCGGCGCTGAACTATGCTGCTACACTGGGCGGGCGCACCGTCATGCTGCCGGCCAACAAGGCTGCGTGCCGGTTGCAGCAGGGCGTCAAGGTGTCCGACGCGGCGCACTCTGGGGTGAAGCTGCAAGGCACAGGCGGCATGTACTGGCCCGGCCCCTACAACAACGTGGAAGCGAGCTGGACCGCGTTCGGAACGTGGATACACTGCGAAGACACGGTCAATGCCTGCGTGACAGTGGCGGGCAACGGCTCCGCGGTGGACGGTATTAGCTTCTGGTACACCCAGCCGACACCGCCGGCCGGGGCTGACTGCGGCACGCCCTGCACCATGACGCACAATTGGACGCCGACGCAGTATCCCTACACCATCTCGGTGGACGGTGCGCAGAACTTCTACTCACTCTCCAACATCAACATCATCAACGCCTCGCATTGTCTGAATCTGGAAGGCACGCAGACGGGGGTGTCTAACCTCTATAGCCACGTCAACCATATGTACCTTGGTTGCTTCAATGTCGGGACCAAGTTCAGCCGAGTGGATAATGCACTGGACTTTACGGATGTGAATTATACGATCTGGTGGTATCAGTTTTCCTCTGATCTCGTCGGCTACACCGAGGGTGACGTGGCAAATCCCGGTCACAAGGTCGATTGGGATATGTACTACCTGGCCAACATCAAGGCCGTGAACATCGAGTTTGTTCAGAGCTATATCGCCATCCGCGCGAACGATCTGACGGTGAACTCCGGTTTGGGTGCAGTAAACTTCGGCGCCCAGGCGCTCCAGATGGCCAACGTCAGCTTCAACGGCGTCTGCCGGGCTGTGGCCATGGGGTCGAACACGACGCACTTCTCCGCCCGCATGGTCAACGTCATCGCGAATGCCGATACGCAGACCAGCTCGCCGACACAGTGCGCCGGGGCTAATCCCTATTTCTTCGATCTCCGCAGCGATAATGTGGACGTGGCCATTTCCAATCTCGATGGCTACTTGGTTCAATCGCTGGCTGGGGTCGGCGGGGGGATCAGCGGGACCCTGCACATCAACGGGGCGCGCTTGCAGAATTATTCGGCCTATGCTCCAGGAGCGCCGGGATTTGAGATGTTTGCGGGCGCTGCGCTGGACATGCCGAGCGACCTGAATGCCATCCGCACATCCAATGCGGGCGCCGGGCCTCGTATCCGGGGCGGCACCAACTGGCCAACTGTCTCGACGGGCAACGACATTGAGGGGGCGGTCAACACCGTCCGGCAGTTACGCTTTCTGCACGCGCCGGCCAACACGGTGTCTGGCGGAGGCCTGTCGATCGGACGCTGGGGGTTGCGCGTGGACTCGACCCCTGAGACTGGCGGCAACGTGGGATCGGGCCTCGGCTTTGACCGATATGCCGACAGCGGTGCTTACATCGACAGCCCGTTCACGATCAACCGCGCCACGGGCGTGCCTTACTTGGTCAATGGCTTCCAGGTTGCACTGCCGACGAGCTGCACCGGCCGACCCACCGGCACCGTCTGGAACAACGTCGGCGTCCTGAACGTCTGCCCGTAGCATTACGCCATGCCTCGTATCCCGCTGCCCAAGCAATCCTACCAGCTCGCGAGCCTGCCAGCCTCGGCGCAGCGACTAGTCAACTGCTACGTCGAGTTGACGCCAGAGGATGCGCGCAGTCCATTCATCATCAAGCCGACGCCAGGGCTGGTGCCGCGCTACCTCATTGGTGCTGGGCCGATCTACGCCATGGCCTCGATGCCGGGGCGGATGTACTTCGTGTCCGGATCGGAGGCGATCCGCGTCTCGCCACATCCGGTCACCGGCGTGATGGAAAACGTGTGGCTGGGCGACGTCGGTGTGACCGCGCTGCCAACCATCGCGATTGGGCCGACGCAGGTGGTATTCGTCAATCCGCCCAACGTGTGGGTGGCAAGCCATACCGGCTTGCTGCAAGGGGTCAGTGGAACTGGCGGCAACTTCCCCGGGAACGGGGCGAGCAGCGTCGTCTACATCGACGGCTACTTCGTGTTCACGGCCTATGATGGATCAAGGTTCTTCTGCTCGGATCTGCTGGACGCCACCAGCTATCAGGGCCTGGACTTCGCTACGTCGGAAAATCGGCCGGACTACGTGCAGTTCAGTGCCGTGCTGCGGAACGAGATATGGCTGTTCGGACAGGCTTCAATTGCGGTGTTCTACGATGCGGGCGGCGCATCATTCCCGTTCGCGCCACGCACCGGCGCCGTGCTGGAACAGGCGTGCGGGTCCAACGCCTCCATCGCGCAGACGGACGGGTCGCTGTTCTGGCTCGGCCGCGACCGGATCGTCTATCGCAGCCAAGGCTACCAGGCACAACGGATCAGCACGCACGCGATTGAGGAAGTGCTGCAGAAGTATGGCGACCTCCGCGACATCACGGGATTCGAGTTCATTTTCGAGGGGCACGCCTGCTACGCGCTGGCGGTGCCGTCGGCGCCGGACAGCGGCACGACCTACGTTTACGACTGCGCGACGCGGCTCTGGCATGAGCGGCGCAGCGGGGCCGATGGCACGAACCGCTGGCGCGGGAACCGGAGCTGCATCCTGGGGGTCGAGCTGTTCATCGGCGACTCCATCAGCGGCAACATCTTCGAGATGAAGATCTCTGCGGACTCGGATGCTTACCTGCCGTTGACCCGGATCATCACGTTCCCGCCGCTGTTCGCCGGCGCGCACCGGGCCTTCATGGATCGGCTGGAAGTCGAGATTGGCGTGGGCGAGACGGCTGGCAACGTCATCCTCGATTGGTCCGACGATGGAGGCCACACCTGGGGACCGCGGCGCACGCTGGGGCTGGGCCTCATCAACGAGTGGCGCAAGCGGGTCTTCACGACACGGCTGGGCAGCTATCGTCAGCGCGTGCTGCGGCTCACGTCTAATCGCGCGATCACGGTCTATGGGGCTGATGTAGAGGGCAGCGGGGGGGCAGCGTGAGGCGGCAGGGGCAAGGGCGAGGCGTGCCGGCCAACGCACCGCTGATCGGGCCTGAGACGCATCCTGACGGCGCCAGCAAGGGCATGGTTGATCCGGCCTGGCTCGCCTGGCTGCAAGACATGGCGACAAAGGTGCATGTCGTCGGTGATCTCGTGGAGAGCTACGCCCCGAAGCGCGATGAGGGCTGGCTGCTGTGCGACGGCGGCGCGGCGCGGAAGGCGGACTATCCGGACCTGGCGAAGCTCATGGCGGCGTCGGGGCTGGCGGCGTCCGAGACGCTGTTCGATCTGCCGAACGTTCCGGCGACGGGGTATGGCGCGCGGACTTGGGTGAGGGGACGATGAGCATGCCAGACGGCACTACGACGAAGCTGGGCGATCTGTTTATGACCGATGGGCAGCCGGGCATGATGCCTTGGACCCTCATCGGCTACAAAGGGGCCATCGCGTTCCTTGCGGCGCTGGATGAGCATGGCGAGACGCAGCATATGGGATCGGCGCGGGTCATCCGGGGTAACTCGGATCAGGAGTGGACCCTAGATGGTCTAAGGCACCTACCTGCATGAAATACTTCACCCGTCTCATGGACGGACTCGATGTAGCGCCGATCTTGGCGGAACTTGACGCGGCCCCTGACCTCTGGAATCAGTACCGCGAGCGCAAGGACGCCGCAGAATCGCCGCACGCGGTGATGGATGATGTGTGGGTCCGCTATTTCCCGCGCGAGCAGTTGCAGGTGCCGCAGGACTTTGTTCGCGAGAATCGCTGTGTGTTTTACCCAGCCTGGACGCGGTTGCCCTCGCTGCACCATCACGTGTTCGCGCTGATGGCCGCGCTGCACGCCACGGAGTTGGGGGGCTTGTTGATTACCCGAATCCCGTCTGCAGGGCGCATTCTGCCACACGATGATCGTGGCAGTTGGCATGCAGAGTTCTTTAACACGAAGATTTACATTCCTCTGCGCAGCAATGCCAGATGCGTAAACCGCTGCCTAGATGAAGAAGTCAACATGCGGGTTGGCGAGGTCTGGACATTTAACAACTTAGTTGAGCACGAGGTCGAAAACGGTGGAAGGACGGACAGGATTACAGCTATACTCTGTATTCGCACGGAGTAAGCAATCAAATGGTCAAGCCCTGCGCGCTGTCTGATGCTGTGCTGTTGCATGGTATGTTCGACTACAATTCAGAGGCCGGGCTTCTTCTACAGTCTGCGAGGTCTACATGAAGCCTCGCGAGGGGGAATGAACCTTATGGCCAAGTATGTCCCCGCGACCGAGCAGCCAATCCAAACTGATATCTATCTGTGCGAGGGCCTGTTCGTGAAACACGCCATCTTCGCGGAGGGAACCTACGTTCCCCAGCACAGCCACGAAACTGACCACCTCTCAGTCATCGCCACGGGTGCTGCCCGAATATGGCAGGATGGTCAGTTAATGGGCGATTTTAAGGCACCAGCCGGCATTCTGATTAAGGCTCGCGTAAAACATTTGTTCCTTGCACTAGAGCCGATGACAACTGTTCTTTGCGTGCATGCGGTGGGTCCCGATGGTGATCCGGTGCAACA
>JBBSIT010000257.1:0-6295 GCA_038231995.1 Acetobacterales bacterium
CGCATTGATCCCAGCGTTGTGGGCGCAGGTTCAGACGCTGACTGCGCGCGTTGTGGAAGGCGAGGCTCGGGGCACTGCCCAAGACGCCGGGTCTGCTCCAAGCTGCGGTGTGCGAGGTGGAGACAGATTGACGCCGACTACGCTGGGAAAGTACCAAGAAGCCGGCGCTGCCGCTCAGTGCCACCTGCCGCTGCAGGAGTCTTTTGGTCAGTGCTGCAGCCGTCTTCTGAAACCAACACCCAGCCCCGGATGACTGCGGGTGGGGAAGGTTCGGGATACGGGTAGAAAGTGGTCACAAGGGACCCGCCGGCCAAAAGACCTTTTCTGGTCAAACACTTGGCATGTTGCCGCGGGCCGAATGGTGCCTTCGTATTCGGACGCTCGCTTCAGGGGCCTGCCTTGGTGTCCAGAAAGGGGTCAGCCACTGATAGCAACTAAACTCTGCTATTTCAATCAGATAGCAGGAAGGCCCGCGCGTCCAGCAAAGCAAACCTTTTTGGACAGGGGCGTGAAACCGGTCCGGATGGGTCTGTGATGAGTTTTACACGTATCCTCATCCTACCCCTACTCCAACGGCGTGGACATGGTTTCGCCGCTCAACCACTTCTACGTCGCGAACAACTGCGTGGACTACCCGGGCTGGAGCTGCGACCCGGCGATCAGCGACATGCTGGCCGCCTACGTCAAGGCGCCCTCGGCCGAGGAGCGCAAGCGCATCGCCGAGCGCATCCAGGTCGCGGCCTACGAGCTGGTGCCCTCCGTCATGTGGGGCCAGTTCTCCCGACCGGCCGCCTACCGCACGCGCCTCGCGAACCTCATCCAGTCCAGCTTTCCCTTGTTCTGGCAGGTGGAGATCCAGGGAAGCTAAGAGACCACCCGGAACCCGGCATCGGCCGCATCGAGCGCGCGGTCGATGTCGGCCTTGGTGTGCGCGCAGGATAGGAACATGTTGTGCTTGGGGTGGAAATAGGCGCCGTGGCGCAGTGCCTCGGCGCAGAAGGCGAAGCCGCGCCGCCACTCCGGGTCGCCGGCGAACATCAGCAGGGGCATCGCCGCCGGGCCGCTCACCCGGATGGCGACGCCGTGGCGGGCTGCCGCCGTCTCGAAGCCCTGCCGCAGCCGCTCGCCCATCGCGCGCATGCGCGCGGGGCCGTCGATGCGCCGGAGTTCCCGCAGCGTCGCCACCGCTGCCGCCATTGGCGCCGCTGCGCACCAGAACGACCCCGTGGTGTAGACGCGCGTCGCCGCCTCGCGGAAGCGGTCGCGCCCCGTCACGGCAGCGAGGGCGTGGCCGTTGGCGATCGCCTTGCTCCAGGCGGACAGGTCCGGCCGCACGCAGAGCGGCTCCCACGAGCCACCGAGGTCCAGGCGGAACCCGGCGCGCACGTCGTCGAGGATCAGCGCCGCACCCGTCGCGTCGCACAGCGCGCGCAAATGCCGCGCGAATTCCGGCGTCGGCATCTCCTGCTCGCGGCCGAAATCGTGGCGGAAGGCGGTGACGATGACGGCGGCGAGGTCGCTCCCCGCCTGCCCGGCGGCGGCGTCCAGGCTGGCGGCGTCGTTGTAGTCGAACCCGATCAGATGCGCGCGGTCCTCGGCCGTGACGCCGGCGACCGAGGGCGAGCACCAGGGCACGGCGCCATGGTAGCTGCCGCGCGCGACCAGCACCTTGCGCCGCTCGGTCGCCGCGCGCGCGATGGTCACGCAGCTCGTCGTCGCGTCCGTGCCGTTCTTGGCGAACAGGCACCAGTCGGCGTGCGGCACCAGCTCGACGACCAGCTCCGCCAACTCGACGAGGACCGGCGCCGGGCCGTTCATGCAGTCGCCCTGCTCCGCCTGGCGCCGGGCCGCCGCCTCCACCACGGGATGGCGATGGCCGAGGATGACCGGCCCCCAGGCGCACATGAAGTCGATGAACTCCCGCCCGTCGGCGTCGCGCAGCCGGCAACCTTCCGCGCCGGTGAAGAATTGGGGATAGCCCGGCGGCAGGTTGGCCGCGTTCAGGTGGCCCCAGAGCCCCCCGGGGATGACCCGGCAGGCGCGGGCGCGCAGGCCGGCGTCGGTCTCGCGGTCCGTCATGCCCTCAGCCCGCCGGCCGCGGCGATCAGGCTCCTGCGATGAATGCTCATGTCGTGTCGTCCTCCGCTGATGGACTGGGTATCGCGGCATGTCCGAGCCGGGCAAGGTGGGTCACGAGGTTGGCGCCGCCTTCGGCCAGGTCGGCGGCGAGGGCGGCGCGCGTCATCACAACGGCGGGACTGAGCCCGTCACTGAAGCGGAGGCCGCCCGCAGGCTGGTCGCCTGCGCTTTCGTTCCTGTGCTAGGCTTAGGCCATGAACGTCGTTCTCCGCCGGCCGATGACGCTCGACGAGTTCCTGGCGTGGGAGCGCCAGCAGGAGCTTCGCTACGAGTTCGACGGCGTCCAGCCGGTCGCGATGACCGGCGGCACCGTCGAGCACAGCGTGATCGCGACCAACCTCGTCCGGGCGTTGGAGGACCGATTGCTCGGAAAGCCGTGCCGTGCGTTTCGCGGCGACTTGAAGATCATGGTTGCAGGTCGGGTGCGCTATCCTGACGCGATGGTGACCTGCAAGGCGGTGCCGCGCGGAACGGACGTGATCCCGGAGCCCGTCATCGTGTTCGAGGTGCTCTCGTCCAGCACGGCCGGCACGGATCGGATCGAGAAGAACGAGGAGTATCGCGCGACCCCATCCATCCAGCGCTACGTCATGCTGGAGCAGACGCGCCAGGCCGCGACGGTGTTCTCCCGCGCCGGCGACGACTGGGTCGGGCATGTGCTCACCGGGAGCGCCGTGCTGGACATGCCCGAGATCGGGGTCGTCCTGCCTTTGGGCGACCTCTACGTCGGGATCGAGTTCCCGGACTCTTCCGCGGGACCGTAACTGCATCCCGGACGCCGCGCAGGCCCGCCTCTCCTGCCCCCGCCTGATTGAGAAGCCACCACGAGCCCGTGCCGGACCACCTGGTGCTTGGTCCCGGGAAGTCGTGGCGCTACTTTGGCCGGAGGGGCGGAGGAAGCACTATGGCAGGCAGTCTTCACGGCGGCGCGTGGCCATCGCCCGCGCGCGGTTCCTTCGGCCAGCTCCTGGCCAAGCACGGAGAGGACTTCCGATGAGCCGCCTGGTCTACGTGCTGAACGGCCCGAACCTGAACCTGCTGGGCAAGCGCCAGCCGCACATCTACGGCCACGAGACCCTGGCCGATGTCGAGCGGGACTGCCGGGCGTTGGCGGACGAGCTGCGGCTCGAGTTCCGCTTCCACCAGAGCAACCGCGAGTACGAGATCATCGACTGGATCCATGAGGCGCGGGAAACCGCTGGCGGCATCGCCATCAACCCGGCCGCCTTCACCCACACCTCGGTCGCGATCCTCGACGCGCTCAATGCCTTCGAGCCGCCGGTGATCGAGATCCACATCTCGAACGTGCACAAGCGCGAGGAATTCCGCCATCACTCCTTCGTATCCAGCCGGGCGGACGGGGTGATCGCCGGGTTCGGCACGCAGGGCTACCTGCTCGCGCTGCGCCGGCTGGCGAAGCTGATCGACGAGGCGGCGAAGTAGCGTGCAGGGTCCCGTCAAGCTGGCGGTGCTCGGCGCCGGGCTGATCGGTAAGCAGCATATCGAGCACGTCCTGGCCGTGGATTGCGCAGAGCTGGCGGCCATCGTCGATCCCTCGCCGGACGCCAAGGCGCTAGCCGCGGCGAAGGGCGCCGCGTGGTACCCGAGCTTCGCCGCGATGCTCGCGGATGGGACGCCGGAGGGCGTCATCATCGCGACGCCCAATCAGATGCACGTCGCCAACGGGATGGACTGCATCGCCGCCGGCGTCCCGGCGCTGGTCGAGAAGCCGATCGCGGACGACGTGGCGGAGGCGACGCGGCTGGTCGAGGCGGCCGAGGCGGCGGGCGTGCCGCTCATGGTCGGCCACCACCGGCGGCACAACCCGCTCATCCAGGAAGCCAAGCGGGCCATCGACGCCGGCCGGCTCGGCCAGCTCGTGTCCGTGCAGGGCGCCTGCTGGTTCTGCAAGCCGGACGGCTACTTCGACGCCCCCTGGCGGCGCGAGAAGGGCGCCGGGCCGGTGTTCTTGAACCTGATCCACGACGTGGACCTGCTGCGCAACCTGTGCGGGGACATCGTGTCGGTGCAGGCCATGGAGAGCAATGCCCTGCGCGGCAACGCCGTCGAGGAAACCGCCGTCGTCCTGCTCCGGTTCGCCAGCGGCGTGCTCGGCACCGTGAACGTCTCGGACACGATCGTGGCGCCCTGGAGCTGGGAGCTCACCAGCGGGGAGAACCCGGCCTACCCCCGCACCGGCGAGACCTGCTACATGATCGGCGGCACGCTGGGGTCGCTGACCGTCCCCTATCTCGACCTCTGGCGCAACGAGACGAAGCCGAGCTGGTGGGAGCCGATCGAGCGCGAACGCCTGCCGGTGGAGGCCCGCGACCCGCTCGCCCTGCAGGTCCGCAACCTGTGCGGCGTGATCCGCGGGACAGCGCAGCCGGTCGTGTCCGGACGCGAGGGGCTGGAGACGCTCAAGGTGATCGCGGCAGTCAAGCAAGCCGCACTGACGGGAAAGGCGATCAGCATTGTCTGACACAAGCGGCTCCCTGATCCAACGCGCGCCTCTCCGGAAGTCCATCGCGACCGTGGCGCTCAGCGGCACGCTGCCGGACAAGCTGGAGGCGGCCGCTGCGGTCGGCTTCGATGGCGTCGAGATCATGGAGAGCGACCTGCTGACGTTCGACGGCTCGCCGTCGGAGGTCAGGCGCATCGCCGAGGACCTCGGCATCGCCATCGACATCTATCAGCCGTTCCGCGACTTCGAGGCGATGCCGGAGCCTACCCGCGGCCGCAACCTCGACCGGGCGGAGCGCAAGTTCGACGTGATGCAGGAACTGGGCACCGACCTGGTGCTGGTCTGCAGCAACACGCAGACGGCCGCGCTGGACGACGACGCCCGCGCGGCGGCGGACCTGGCCGCCATGGCGGAGCGGGCGGGCCGCCGGGGGCTGCGAATCGGCTACGAGGCCCTGAGCTGGGGCCGGCACGTCCGGCTCTGGGGCCACGCCTGGCGCATCGTGCAGCAAGCCGGGCACCCGGCGCTGGGGCTGATCGTGGACAGCTTCCACACCCTGGCCCTGCAGGACGACCCGGCCGGCCTGGCGGACGTTCCCGGCGACCGCATCTTCTTCGTGCAGCTCGCCGACGCGCCGCTCCTGTCGATGGACCCGCTGTCCTGGAGCCGCCACTACCGCTCCTTCCCCGACCAGGGCGACCTGCCGGTGGACGGCTTCGTGCGCGCGGTGCTCGCCAGCAGATATCAGGGGCCGTTGTCCCTGGAAGTATTCAACGATCATTTCCGGGCCGCACCGGCCCGCATGATCGCCCGCGACGGCCTGCGTTCACTGATCCTCGCCGAGGCGCAGGCGACCGGGCCGGATGCGCGGCCCGAGCTCCCCGACGTCCGCGGCATCGAGTTCCTGGAGTTCGCGGTGGACGAAGCGGCGGGCCAGGAGCTTGCGGCTCTCCTGGGGCGCCTCGGCTTCCGCCATGCGGGCCGCCACCGGTCGAAGGCGGTCGATCTCTACCGCCAGGGACACATCAACCTCGTGCTGAACTGCGAGCAGGATACCGCCGCGTCCGAGCATTTCCAGCACCACGGTCCCTCGGTCTGCGCGGTGGCGCTGCGGGTGGACGACCCGGCGCGGGCGCTGGCCCGGGCGCGCGCCCTGCTCATCCCGGATTGGCGGGAGCGCATCGGCGCGGGCGAGCACCCAATCCCCGCCGTCCGCGGCCCGGACGGCACGCTGATCTACCTCGTGGGACCGGACGAGAACTTCTGGCAGGACGATTTCCACCTGGAGCCTGCCGAGGCGGAAACGGCCGGCTTGGACGCCATCGACCACCTGGCGCTGGCGCTGCCGGCCGGGCGGATGGATACCTACGTGCTGTTCTGGCGCTCGCTGTTCGGGCTGGAGCCGCAGCCGGTATGGGACCTGCCCGACCCATATGGCCTGATCCAGAGCCGGGCCATGGTGAACCCGGCCGGCACGCTGCGGCTGACCTTCAACATCTCCGAGGCGCGGGAGACGGCCACCAACCGCTTCGTCTCCACCTTCTCCGGCGCCGGCGCGCATCACGTCGCCTTCTCGACCGCCGATGCCCCTCGCACCGTCGAGCGCCTGGAGGAGGCGGGAGCGCCTATCCTGACGATCCCCGCCAACTACTACGAGTAACCGGGGCAAAAGTCCGGGCACGCAGGTGCAGC
>JBBSIT010000258.1:0-6282 GCA_038231995.1 Acetobacterales bacterium
GCGCGCGTTCCAGTACAGTTGCAAAGCTAGCCGGAAGTAGTGCTTTGACACTCAAGCTTACCCGGCCGCTTCGGTGGCTTGTAAACACAGTGATGCAGATGCGCGCGCTCATCTACGTCGTTAAGACTGTAACAGGATGCTGTTGATGAAGCAGACTTCCGGTTTGAAGGTGGAACCGCTCGATCTGAGCGTCGGACTGCGCAGGCTGGCCTGCGACGCCATCAAACGTGCGATCACCGAGATGGACATCTACGGCCATCGCGGGGAAATAAGGCTCGACGAGCGTCGGCTGTCCCAGGATCTCGGAGTGAGCCGAACGCCGATCCGGGAGGCGCTAGGCTTCCTGGAGCAGGAAGGCCTCGTGCGGTCCATGCCGCGGCGGGGCGTCTTCGTCGTGCGCAAGACGAAGCGCGAGATCATCGAGATGATTACGGTCTGGGCAGCGATCGAGAGCATGGCTGCGCGGCTCGCCGCGTCACGCGCCACTTCGAAGGACCTGCAAGGGTTGCGCGCGCTCTTCGCCGCGTTCGAGAACGATCCGTCCGCGCATCTCAGCGAGTACTCACAGGCGAACATGGCCTTCCACAAAGCCATCATTCGCATGGGCGGATGCGAGCTGATGGGGTTGCTGACGGACGCCATGTTCATCCACATGCGGGCTGTCCGGGCGGTGACGATGGCGCAGGACAACCGGGTCCAACGCTCGATAGTGGACCACATGAACATCATCGACGCGCTCGAGCGGCGTGACGCGGACCTTGCTGAGCGTCTTGTGCGTGAGCATACGCTTGCGCTCGCGGCGCATGTCGAGAAGCACGGTGCTTCGCTCAATGGCGACTCTACGCCGGCATCGGATCAAGTCCGGTCCCGCGGCCAGACGCGAGCCGGCAGACCGCGCCCAACCCGGCGCAGCACATCGACCACAACACAGTCACAGGTTTTATCGGAGGAAACAGAATGTCAGCGATAGCGCGGAGCATTGATGCCAACACGACTGAGATTGACGCACCGCTGGCGCTTACGGATGGCTTCCACCTCGTCATCGACGCGCTCAAGATCAACGGCATCAACACGATCTACGGTGTGCCGGGCATCCCGGTCACGGATCTGGGCCGCATGGCGCAGGCCGAAGGCATGCGCGTCATCTCGTTCCGGCACGAGCAGAACGCCGGCCATGCGGCGGGAGTCGCCGGCTTCCTGACGAAGAAGCCCGGCATCTGCCTCACGGTGTCAGCTCCCGGCTTCCTGAACGGCCTGACCGCGCTGGCCAACGCCACGACCAACTGCTTCCCGATGATCCTGATCAGCGGCTCGTCCGAGCGCGAGATCGTCGACCTGCAGCAGGGCGATTACGAGGAGATGGACCAGCTGGCCGTCGCCAAGCCCCTCTGCAAGGCGGCCTTCCGCGTGCTGCATGCCGCGGACATCGGCATCGGCGTGGCGCGCGCGATCCGCGCAGCCCTGTCCGGCCGTCCGGGCGGCGTCTATCTCGATCTGCCGGCCAAGCTTCTCTCTCAGGTTATCGACGTAGAGGCCGGAGCCAAGTCACTCGTCAAGGTCATCGACCCGGCGCCTGCCCAGCTTCCCGCTCCGCCAGCCGTCCAGCGTGCGCTCGATCTGCTGAAGAGCGCCGAGCGTCCCCTGATCATCCTCGGCAAAGGCGCGGCCTACGCGCAGGCCGATAAGGAGATCCGCGCCCTGGTCGAGAAGACGGGCATTCCCTACGTGCCGATGAGCATGGCCAAGGGTCTATTGCCCGACACGCACCCGCAATCGGCGGGCGCGGCGCGCTCGACGGTGCTGAAGGACTCCGACGTCGTGCTGCTGGTCGGCGCCCGCCTCAACTGGCTGCTGTCGCACGGCAAGGGCAAGTCCTGGGGCGAGCCTGGATCGAAGAAGTTCATCCAGATCGACATCGAGCCCAGGGAGATGGACAGCAACGTCGAGATCGCCGCTCCGCTGGTCGGCGACATCGGCTCCTGCGTATCCGCACTTCTTCAGGGCATCGACGGCGACTGGCAGGCCCCGCCGGCCGATTGGATCGACGCCGTGAAGGCGCGCAAGGACGCCAACATCGCCAAGATGGCGCCGAAGCTGATGAAGAATTCGACGCCGATGGACTTCCACAGTGCGCTCGGTGCACTGCGCACCGTCATCAAAGAGCGACCGGATGCCATCCTCGTCAACGAAGGCGCCAACACGCTCGATCTCGCGCGCGGCGTCATCGATATGTATCAGCCGCGCAAGCGCCTGGACGTCGGCACCTGGGGCAACATGGGCGTCGGCATGGGCTCCGCCATCGCAGCTGCGGTGGAGACCGGCAAGCCCGTGCTCGCAGTCGAAGGCGACAGCGCCTTCGGTTTCTGCGGCATGGAGGTGGAAACGATCTGCCGATACAACCTGCCGGTCTGCGTCGTTGTCTTCAACAACAACGGGATCTACCGCGGAACCGACGTCAATCCCGGTGGCGGTCCGGATGTCGCGACGACCGTCTTCGTTCCGGACGCGCGCTACGACAAGATGATGGAAGCGTTCGGCGGCGTCGGCGTGCATGCGACGACGCCCGACGAGCTGAAACGCGCCGTGGACGAGGCGATGGATTCCGGCAGGCCGACCCTCATTAACGCGGTGATCGACCCGGCCGCCGGCAGCGAGAGCGGCAACATCGGCAGCCTCAACCCGCAAAGCGTGCTTCGCAAGAAGACTCCAACGACACCAGGTCTCAATAACGGGGTGACACAATGAAAGCTCTTGAAGGCGTGAAGATCCTTGATTTCACGCACGTGCAATCCGGGCCAACCTGCACCCAGCTGTTGGCCTGGTTTGGCGCCGACGTCATCAAGGTGGAGCGGCCCGGCATCGGCGATATCACGCGCGGCCAATTGCGCGACATCCCCGACGTGGACAGCCTCTACTTCACGATGCTGAACAGCAACAAGCGGTCGATCACGATCGATAGCAAGCATCCCCGCGGCAAGGAGGTGCTGGAGGAGCTGGTCCGCACCTGCGACGTGATGGTGGAGAACTTCGCGCCGGGCGCGCTGGATCGCATGGGCCTCACATGGCAGCATATCCAGGAGCTGAACCCGCGCATGATCCTGGCCTCGGTGAAGGGCTTCGGCCCGGGCCCGTACGAGGACTGCAAGGTGTACGAGAACGTGGCCCAGTGCGCCGGCGGCTCGGCCTCGACCACCGGGTTCGACGACGGCCCGCCGCTGGTGACCGGGGCGCAAATCGGCGACAGCGGTACCGGGCTGCACTTGGCGCTGGGCATCGTGGCGGCGCTGTATCAGCGCAACACGACCGGCCGCGGCCAGAAGGTGCTGGCAGCCATGCAGGACGGCGTGCTGAACCTCTGCCGGGTCAAGCTGCGCGATCAGCAGCGCCTGGCGCATGGTCCGCTGCAGGAGTATCCGCAGTTTCCGGACACTGAGTTCGGCGAGGCCGTGCCGCGTGCCGGCAACGCATCCGGCGGCGGGCAGCCTGGCTGGATCCTGAAGTGCAAGGGCTGGGAAACCGACCCGAACGCTTACATCTACTTCATCACCCAGGCCCCGGTCTGGACGGCGATCTGCAACGTGATCGGCAAGCCCGAGTGGATCACCGACCCGGATTACGCCAAGCCCGCAGTCCGGCTGCCGCGCCTCAAGTCCATCTTCGGCGCGATCGAGCAGTGGACCATGACGAAGACGAAGTTCGAGGCGATGGAAGAGCTGAATAAGCACGACATTCCATGCGGCCCGATCCTGTCCATGAAGGAGATCGCCGAGGACGTGTCGCTGCGCGAGACTGGCACGGTGGTGGAGGTGGACCACCCCACCCGCGGCAAGTATCTGACGGTCGGCAACCCGGTCAAGATGTCCGACAGCGCGACCGAGGTCACGCGGTCCCCGTTGCTTGGCGAGCACACCGACGAGATCCTGCGGAATGTGCTGCGCTTCGATGCGGACAGGATTGCCGCCATCCAGAATTCGGGCGCGCTCGGCGCCCCAACGCCGCGCATGGCGGCCGAATAATACAGTCCAGGAGGACACGATGCTCGACACGACCCAGACTACAGGCCCAGCGGCCAAGGCCACCGTCCGCAAGATACTCGACACCATACGGGCCGAGGGCCGCGACAGCCTGACCGCGCCCGAGGGGAAGCTGGTCTGCGACGCCTACGGCATCGCCGTGCCCAAGGAAGGCGTGGCGACCTCGGCGGATGAGGCGGTGCGGCTTGCCGCCGACATGGGCGCGGTCGTGCTCAAGATCGTCTCCCCCGACATCCTGCACAAGACAGAGGCCGGCGGCGTGCTGGTGGGGCTGAAGACGGCGGGTGACGTCCGCCGCGGCTACGACACCATCCTGGCCAATGCGAAGGCGTACAAGGCCGATGCGAAGGTCGTGGGCGTCCAAGTGCAACAGATGCTGCAAGGCGGCCAGGAGGTGATCGTCGGCGCCGTGACGGACGACAGCTTCGGCAAGCTGGTCGCCTTTGGCCTGGGTGGTGTGCTGGTTGAGGTGCTGAAGGACATTACCTTCCGCCTGGCCCCGGCTACGACCGACGATGCGCTCTCGATGCTGGATGGCATTCAGGCTGCCGAGATGCTGAAGGGCGTGCGCGGCAGCGAGCCGGTGCACCGCGAGGCACTAGCTACCCTGATCGTGCGCGTGTCCGAGCTGATCAGCGATTTCCCGGAAATCTCCGAGATGGACCTGAACCCGGTGTTTGCCACCGCCAAGGGCGCCATCGCGGCCGACGTAAGAATCGTGGTCGATTTCAATCCCACGCCGGCTCGCCACCGCCCCGCCCACGACGAGATCTTGACGGCGATGAACCGTATCATGCGCCCGGACTCGGTCGCCGTCATCGGCGCCTCGGCCGAGGACGGCAAGATCGGCAACTCCGTCATGAAGAACCTCATCAACGGCGGATACCAAGGCGCCATCTACCCGATCCACCCGAAGGCCGACGAGATCATGGGCCGCAAGGCCTACAAATCGGTCAAGGACGTGCCCGGTGACATCGACGTCGCCGTGTTCGCGATCCCGGCCAAGTTCGTCGCCGCCGCGCTGACGGAGTGCGGCGAGAAGCACATCTCCGGTGCCGTGCTGATCCCCTCCGGCTTCGCCGAGACCGGCAACGAGGAGGGCCAGCTCGAGATCCAGGAGATCGGCCGCAAGTACAACATCCGGCTCATGGGCCCGAACATCTATGGGTTCTACTATACGCCCAAGAACCTGTGCGCCACGTTCTGCACGGCCTACGATGTGAAGGGACACGCCGCGCTCTCATCCCAGTCCGGCGGCATCGGCATGGCGATCATCGGCTTCAGCCGGTCCGCCAAGATGGGCGTGTCGGCGATCGTGGGTCTCGGCAACAAGTCCGACATCGACGAGGACGACCTGCTGACCTTCTTCGAGCAGGACGATGAGACCCACATCATCGCGCAGCACTGCGAGGATCTGAAGGACGGCCGCTCGTTCGCCGAGGTCGCGAGCCGGGTTTCCAAGAAGAAGCCGATCGTGATGCTGAAGGCCGGCCGCACGTCGGCGGGCGCTAAGGCGGCGAGCTCGCACACCGGCGCGCTCGCGGGCAACGACAAGATCTACGAGGACGTGCTCAAGCAGTCCGGCGTGATCCGTGCGCGCAGCCTCCGGGACATGCTCGAGTTCACGCGCGGGATACCGGTCCTGCCGACGCCGAAAGGCGAGAACGTCGTCATCATCACCGGCGCAGGCGGCTCCGGCGTGCTGCTGTCCGATGCCTGCGTGGACAACGATCTCAAGCTGATGGCCATGCCGGCGGACCTGGATGCGGCGTTCCGCAAGTTCATCCCGCCGTTCGGAGCCGCCGGCAACCCGGTCGACATCACCGGCGGCGAGCCGCCGATGACCTACGCCAACACCGTGCGCCTGGGCCTGCAGGACGAGCGTATCCACGCCCTGATCCTGGGCTACTGGCACACCATCATCACGCCGCCGATGGTGTTCGCGAAGCTGATGGTCGAGACCGTGAACGACATGAAGTCGAAGGGCACCGCCAAGCCTATCGTCGCTTCGCTCGCGGGTGACGTGGAGGTGGAGGAAGCGGCGGAGTACCTATACGCCCACGGCATCCCCGCCTACGCATACTCCACCGAGATCCCGGTGGCGGTGCTGGGTGCGAAGTATCGCTGGGCCCGGGGCGCAGGGCTGATCGCGTGAACATCCACGAGTACCAGGCCAAGGAGCTGTTGCGCGGCTACGGCGTGCCCGTGCTGGAGGGCCATGTGGCCTGGACGCCGGAGGAGGCGGAGC
>JBBSIT010000259.1:0-6275 GCA_038231995.1 Acetobacterales bacterium
ATGCTCGGCTTCGTGTATCGCGAGATCAAGCAGGGCCTGGTCGATATGGAGCAGATGTTCCGCCTGCTGGCCGTCGGCCAGGAAGTCGCGGACAAGCCCGGCGCGGTCGTGCTCCTGCGGCATCTCGCGAGCGGGCAGGCCGGCTCGGTCGCGTTCGAGAACGTGCGCTTCGGCTACAACCCGAACCGGGAGATCCTGCGCGGCGTGAGCTTCACGGCGCAGGCCGGCGCCAAGATCGCCGTGGTCGGGCCGACCGGGGCGGGCAAGAGCACCATCAGCCGCCTGCTGTTCCGGTTCTACGACGCCACAGGCGGGCGCGTCCTGATCGACGGCATCGACGTGCGGGATATCACGCAGTCCAGCCTGCGCGCGGCGATCGGCGTAGTGCCGCAGGACACCGTGCTGTTCAACGACACCATCCGCTACAACATCGCGTACGGCCGGCCCGGCGCGACCCAGGCCGAGATCGAGCATGCGGCCCGGCTCGCGCAGGTGCATGACTTCGTCCTTCGGCTCCCGGAGGGCTACGACACCCGCGTGGGCGAGCGCGGGCTCAAGCTCTCCGGCGGAGAGAAGCAGAGGGTCGCGATCGCGCGCACCATCCTGAAGGATCCGCGCATCCTGATCCTCGACGAGGCAACGAGCGCGCTCGATAGCCGGACCGAGCGGGAGATCGAGACGGCGCTGCGCACGGTCGCCGCCAACCGCACCACGCTGGTCATCGCGCATCGCCTGAGCACCGTGGTGGACGCCGACGAGATCCTGGTGCTGCAGGAGGGCCGGGTCGCCGAGCGCGGCACCCATGCCAGCCTGCTGGCCGAGGGCGGCCTCTATGCCCGCATGTGGTCGCTGCAGGCCGAGCAGCGGCAGGAGGCCGAGGCTGTTGCGGCGCAGTGAAGACGCGCCGTGTTGCCTCGCAGGGAGTTAAACCGCGTCCAGTTGAAAACTCGTAGCGCCGCTCTTTGATCCCGGGGCCTTCTGGCAGAGCGATTCTCTTTGGTTGAGGGCGGGCGGGACCACGGGTTTCAAACTGGACGCGGTTTAAATCCGGGCTGGCCCACGCCATGTCAGGTGAAAGGAGTGCTTTCATGTCGATGAATACCGGGACACACGCGGGACACAACGATGCGCCGCCGGCCGATTTGAGCCACGCCGGCGCCGTCGTGGACAAGGCGATCGAGTACATGATGGGCCAGAACCTGAGCGCCCTCTCCATCGCGTCCGCCCTGCTCGGCGGGTCCCTGGGCCTGCTCGCCCGCACCATGGGCGACGATGCCATCGTCCAGGTGCTGAATAACGCGGTCGGCAGCGTGCGCTCTGGCGAGCTGCGCGCCGAGTATGGCCCCCACGTACCGCCGGGCCGGGCATAAGGCGACACCGGGTTGACGGGTCGGCGCCCCGGCCCCATAACCCGGGCGTCCGCCGCCCGGAGTCCGCTCCGCGCGGCAATTTGAATCGAGGATCCCGCTATGTCTCGCCGCTGCCAGTTCACGGGCAAGGGCGTGCAGTCTGGCAACAATGTCAGCCACGCCAATAACAAGACCCGCCGCCGCTTCCTGCCCAACCTGCAGGAGACCTCGATGCTGTCCGACATCCTCGGCACGACGATCCGGGTGCGGCTGTGCACGCGCGCGATCCGCACGGTCGAGCATAATGGCGGCCTCGACGCGTTCCTGCTCGGCACGCCCAACCGGGACCTGCCGGACGAGGCGCAGGTGCTGAAGCGCCGCATCGCCCGCTCGCAGGCCAAGCGCGCCGCGGCTCAACCCGCCGCCTGACCTGCTGCCCCCAGCGAAGGGCGCCGACTTAACGTTTCTTTGACGATGGCGCGTCTAAACCGCGTCCAGTTTGAAAACCATGGTCCTGTCCGCCTCTGGCCAGAGAAGGTGACTGCGATGCCGTGCCCCTGATCACAGGGGCGGGACTATGATTTCCAAACTGGACGGGGTTTAGTCTCATTTTATGGGATGGACGTTCTACATTCTCGTGGCAGCTCTCTCGGCCTCGCTTCTTTGCCTAGCCAAGGCGTTCAGTGCGCGCCGTCTCGCGTTGCTGGAGCGCGACGCAGCTGAATCTGCCCGGCGGGCGGCGTCGCGCGCCCTGCAAGTCGCTGTGAACGAGGTCGGCTTCATCGCCCTCTCGCTGCGTGGCCAGGCCGTAGCGCCTGCGATCGACGCGGCTGCGCTCGTGGTCCTGTCCGCCCGCCTGCTCGCGCTGTCGGACGTCCTGAAGGATCAGACGACCACCGGGGCGCCTCCCGTGCTCCATCCTGAACCCCTGGAACTCGGGCCGTTGCTGGAGGCGGCTATCGCCCAGGTCGCGGCGGCCGTGGCGCCGGGCCGCCGGATGTGGCGCATCGAGCCGAACTTGCCGCATCTCCGGTTGAACGCGGATCGCCGGGCCATGCAGGCCATCCTGCTCCGCGTGGCCGCGAATGCCGCGTTCGCGTCGCGGGACGGGGACTGGATCGAGCTGCGCCTGGTGGACGCCGCGAGCGGCCCGGAACTCGTCATCGAGGATGAGGGGATGGGCAGCCCCGAAGGCTTCGGCCTCGCCGGGCAACGCGACAGCCGGGGCGTCGGGCTCGGGTGGCCCTCGCGCGGACGCTGATCGAGGCGCAGGGAGGCTCCCTACTGGTCGAGGGCTCGCCCGGCGTCGGGACTCGCGTGACACTCAGGTTCCCGGCAGGGGCGATCCTGTCTCAGCCGATCATGGCAGCCCGCTCGATGCTGGCTCGCGCCCAGGCCGCAGCCGCGTCCTCGTCGAACAGCTCGGCCAGCTTCTTCATGACCGTGCCGCCCAGTTCCTCCGCGTCCACGATCGTGACGGCCCGGCGGTAGTAGCGTGTCACGTCGTGGCCGATGCCGATGGCGATCAGCTCGACCGCGTTGCGCCCCTCGATCTCGCGGATGACCTCGCGCAGATGCTTCTCCAAGTAGTTGCCCGGATTGACCGACAGCGTGCTGTCATCCACCGGGGCGCCGTCGCTGATGACCATCAGGATGCGGCGGTGCTCCGTCCGCGACACCAGGCGCCGGTAGGCCCATAGCAGCGCCTCGCCGTCGATGTTCTCCTTGAGCAGCCCCTCGCGCAGCATGAGGCCAAGATTCTTGCGCGCGCGCCGCCAGGGCGCATCGGCCGACTTGTAGATGATGTGGCGCAGGTCGTTCAGCCGGCCCGGGTTGCGCGGCTTGCCGTCCTGCACCCAACGCTCGCGGCTCTGCCCGCCCTTCCAGGCGCGCGTGGTGAAGCCGAGCACCTCGACCTTGACGGCGCAACGCTCCAGCGTGCGGGCCAGGATGTCCCCGCACATGGCCGCGACCGTGATCGGCCGGCCCCGCATCGAGCCGGAATTGTCGATCAGCAAGGTGACGACCGTGTCGCGGAAATCCGTCTCCCGCTCGCGCTTGTAGGACAGCGACTGAGTCGGGTTCACCACGATGCGCGCGAGGCGCCCGGCGTCCAGCATCCCTTCGTCCAGATCGAACTCCCACGCCCGCGTCTGCTGCGCCATCAGGCGGCGCTGCAGCCGGTTGGCGAGCTTGCTGACTACGCCCTGCAGGTGCTGCAACTGCTGGTCGAGCTGCTGGCGCAGACGGGTCAGCTCGTCCGGATCGCAGAGGTCCTCGGCGCTGATCTCCTCGTCATTGGCGCGGCTATAGGCGCGGTAGGCCATGTGGTCGTCGGGGATGGGCCGCTCGCGCCGCTGCTGCGGTCCGCCGGGCCGGTCGTCGCCCTCGGCAGCGGCGGCGTCATCCTCGTCACCTTCCTCGCCCTCGTCCTCGGCGGCCTCGCCCTCCATCTGCTCCGGCTGCGCGCCGAGCATGCTGTCGGCGTCCGAGTCGGACTTCCCCTCGGTCTGCTCCTGGTTGTCCTGCGCGCCGGCCTGCTCGCCGCCGTCCTCGCCCTCGTCGGTCTGATCGTCCGGCTCGGCCTCGACCTCCGCCTCGGCCAGGTCCAGCGCCGCCAGCAGCTTGCGCGCGGCGCGGGTGAACCGGGACTGGTCGTCCTGCATCTGCGCCATCTCGGCCAGCGCCTGGTCCGCGGCCTCGCCGAGCGTGCCGCGCCAGGTGTCGAGGATGCGGGAAGCGGCCGCGGGCGCCGGCTCTCCCGACATCCGCTCGCGCGCGAGCAGGGCCAACGCCGCGGGCAGCGGGAGCTGGTCCTTGCGGGTCATGCGGTCGAAGCCCTCGGCCTCGCACTCATCGCCGAGCCGGGCGCGCAGGTTCGCCGCTATGCCGCTCATGTGCCGCGCGCCGACCACCTCGACCCGCGCCTGCTCCAGCGCGTCATACACATCCTTCGCCTCGCGCCGGCCCGGGCTGCGCGCGGCGTGCACGGCGTCGTCATGGTGCCGCAGCCGGAGCGCCACGCTATCGGCGGCGCCGCGCAGCTTCGCCATCTCGGCCGGCGGCAACGCACGGGTCGGCAGCGGCAGGCGGGCGCGCTTGCCGACCAGGCCGGACGGCCCCGGCTGGAAGGCGACCTGCACGTCCGGCGTCGCGGCGACGGCGCGCAAGGTGCCGGCGGTCGCCCGCTTGAAGTCCTCGGTGCGCGAGTTGTCCTTCGTTCCGCTCATCGTCGCCATCCGCGGCTCGGCGTCACAGCCCCTTGCGCGGCGCCAGCAACCCGGTCGGCAGCTCTTCGTTGAAGCAGCGCTGGTAGTATTCCGCCACGGTGCTGCGCTCGGCCTCGTCGCACTTGTTTAGGAACGTCAGGCGGAACGCGAAGCCGATGTCGCCGAAGATGCGCGCGTTCTCCGCCCAGGTGATGACGGTTCGCGGCGACATGACGGTGGAGATGTCGCCGTTGATGAACCCGGCGCGGGTCAGGTCCGCCAGCGCCACCATGCTCTCGACCTGCTGCCTCATCGCGCGGTCGGAGGCGTCGATCCGCATCTTGGCGAGCACGATCGCGGTCTCCTGCCCATGCGGCAGGTAGTTCAGCGTGGCCACGATGTTCCAGCGGTCCATCTGGCCCTGGTTGATCTGCTGGGTGCCGTGATAGAGGCCCGTCGTGTCGCCGAGACCCACCGTGTTCGCGGTGGCGAACAGCCGGAAGCTCGGGTGCGGCTTGATGACCCGGTTCTGGTCGAGCAAGGTCAGCCGTCCCTCGACCTCCAGCACGCGCTGGATGACGAACATCACGTCCGGCCGGCCGGCATCGTACTCGTCGAACACCAGGGCGCACGGGTGCTGCAGCGCCCAGGGCAGGATGCCCTCGCGGAACTCGGTGATCTGCTTGCCGTCCTTGAGGACGATCGCGTCCTTGCCGATCAGGTCGATCCGGCTGATGTGGCTGTCGAGGTTGATCCGGATGCACGGCCAGTTCAGCCGCGCCGCGACCTGCTCGATATGCGTGCTCTTGCCGGTGCCGTGATACCCTTGGATCAGCACGCGCCGGTTGAATGCGAAGCCCGCGGCGATGGCCAGCGTCGTCTCTCGGTCGAACTGATACGCCGAGTCGATCTCCGGCACATGCTCCGTCGGCACGGAGAAGGCTGGGATCTCAAGGTCGACGTCGAGCCCGAACGCCTCACGCGCTCGCACCGTCGTGTCCGGGACATCGATGGCCGAGGTCGGCGTGGTGCGAGCGTTGGCGATGGCGGCGATGTTGTTCATAGGCCTGCAGTGTCCTGTGATTCTGATGTCCCACACTCAGTCGGGACGCCGGAGACTAGAGCGGTTTCACTCGGGGTGAAACCGCTCTAGCTTTTGTTACCCGCGGTTACTCACCCTGACTGAACGCATCAGCGCGTCCAGCCAGGGTGAAACCGCTTTAGCCCCGAACGAGACGGTTGCGAAGTTTACCCAGCGGCAGCCATCCTGGGTTCCGCCGCGAGATGCGATCGCACCGCCGCATAGGCCAGGTTGATGGTCTTGAGGCGCTCCTCCGAGGCCCGGTCTCCCCCGTTGGCGTCGGGGTGGTGCCGCTTCGCGAGCTCCTTGTAGCGTGCCTTCACCTGTTCCATCGACACCGGCCAATCAAGTCCCAGTGTGTTGAGCGGATCGCGCAGGTCCGAGGGTGCTGCCGTCCGCGACGGAGCGGCGCCTCGCCGCGCCCGACTCCCGGAGAGCAGATGCAGCGGGTCGCGCAAGGCGTCCTCGTCGTAGGCACGTACGCCGAGGCGGCCGAGCGGCCAGGTCGGGCGCTGCCATCCGGTGTCGGCGCGGGTCTGCGCCTCGATCTGCCCCGGGCTCATTCCCTTGTAGAAATCCCAGGCGGCGTTGTACTCGCGGACATGTGGCAGGCAGAACCACCAGTACTGGTTCAGC
>JBBSIT010000260.1:0-6249 GCA_038231995.1 Acetobacterales bacterium
ATCGTCGCTCCAGCCGACACCGCTTCGCTCCATCGCCCGCTGCGCCACCCCCGCCCCGCTGACGCGCAGCCCGCCCCCGCGGGCCGCGCGCGGCACGGGGCCGGGGCGCTCGCCCGCGCTGGTGTCGGCAGGACCGCGCTGCGGCCGGGGAGGGGTCGTCCAGGAGAGGACGGCAGGACCCCGAGCCGGAGAGCAGAGCGCCATGGAGCTGAGAACCGTCGATCCCCGCAAGCTGAAGCCGAACCCGAATAACCCGCGCCGGATCGCTGCGGGCGAGCACCCCGATGCCCAGCTCGTGGCCAACATCCAGGCCGTGGGCATCCTGCAACCGCCCGTCGTGCGCCAGGAGGGCAAGGCCCTGGTGATCGTCGCCGGGCACCGCCGCGTGCAGGCCGCCATCACCGCCGCGATGCTCGAGATCCTGGTGCTGGTGCGCGGCGCCGATGACGGCGGCGACGCCGTGCGCGCCCTGTCCGAGAACGTGGTCCGCCAGGGCATGGACGCCGTTTCGCAATGGAGGGCGATCGAGGTCCTAGTCTCGGCCGACTGGACCGAGGAGGCGATCGCCGCCGCGTTAGCACTTCCGGTCCGCATCCTGCGCAAGTTGCGCCTGCTCGCGAACATCCTCCCGGCCATGCTGGACCAGATGGCGCGCGGCGATATGCCGGGGGAAGGCTACCTGCGCGCCATCGCCACCGCCGCGCCCGACGAGCAGGCAGCGGTGTGGAAGAAGCACAGGCCCAAGAAGGGCCAGACCGCATTGTGGCACGACATCGCCCGGGCGCTGAGCAAGTGCACGCTGTCGGCCAAGGTAGCCAAATTCGACGAGGCGATGGCTCAGGCGTACGGCATTGCCTGGACCGACGATTTGTTCAGCCCGGCCGGCGAGGACGCGCGCACCACCACCCAGGTCGAGGAGTTCCTGGCGGCGCAGAACGAGTGGCTGGCGGCGAACCTGCCGGAAGGCGGCGAGCTGGCGGAACTGGACCAGTATGGCCGCCCGAAGCTGCCGCCCCGGGCAATGCAGAACTACGGCAAGCCGCGCCGCGGCGACCGCCTCGCCTGCTACGTCGATGCCCGCACCGGCGAGGTGGAGCAGGTGGCCTACACCCTGCCGGAGCCGCGACGGAACGCGGGCACGGGCGAGAAGGTGGAGTCGGCGCCGAAGCCGCGGCCGGACATCACCGCCAAGGGCGTGGCTATGATCGGCGACCTGCGCACCGATGCGCTGCACCAGGCGCTGCGCGAGGCGCCGATCGGCGATGACGTGCTCATGGGCCTGCTGGTGCTGGGGCTGGGCGGCCAGAACGTGCAGGTCCACTCGGGTGCCGAGCGCAAGGGCTACGGCTGGCGCGAGCGCATCGCCGAACGGCTGACCGAAGGCGGGGTGCTGACGCAGGACCTCGAAGTGCTGCGCGCGGCCGCGCGAGAGATGCTGGTCGAGGTGTTGTCCTGCCGGGAGAACATGAGCCGGAGCGGCATGGGCGCGCGCCACGCCGGCATGGCGATCGACGCCGACGCCTACCTGCCGAACATGGCGACGAGCGAGTTCCTGAGCTGTCTGTCCAAGCAGGCGATGCAGGGCACGGCGTCGGCCAACGGCGTGGCGCCGCGCAACACCGGCAAGGAGACGCGCGCCGCGATGATCGCCCAGGTCGGGCAGGGCAGGTTCATCCACCCGGCCGCCCTGTTCCCGCCCACGGCGGCGGAGCTGCAGGCGCGTCGCCACCCGGGCAGCCTGGTCGAGGACGAGGATCTGGACGGCGAGCTTGACCGCCCGATGGCCAGTGAGGGCGGGAGCGACGCGCCCGAGGACGGGGACGATGAGGGTGGCCAGGACGCCGCCGGCTTCGATCCCGAGGACGACGAACCGGGCGACATGCCGGCCGGCGCCACTGAGCCGGCCGAGCACCAGCCCGCCGCTTGACCACCGCGCCGCCCGGCCCCGAGCTGGGCGGCACCCCTTCACTCCAATCGCACTGGCCGGCGCGCGCACATCGGGTGCGCGTGCGCGGCCGTGCGCGCATCCGAGAGGACCAACCATGCCTGTCACGATCACCCTGTCCACCGCGCCCGGCAAGCTCACCCGCGAGGACGGCTACACCGCGAAGACCATCGAGCTGCTCGGCTGCTCGCTCGCCAACGAGACCATCACCGCGATCTCGACCGTGCCGGATATCGCGGCCGCGGTCGCGCGCTTCGGCGCCCAGGTGCGTGCCGATCACCCCGACGCCTCGTTCCTCGTCCTGGTTCGATTGCCCAAGGGCCAGCGCAAGCCGAGCGGCTTCGACACGGCCTCGAAGCACAACGGCTTCGGCCAGGACGACTTCATGCACGTCGAGGACCGACGCCCGCAGCCGGCCGAGGCGGCAAGCGCGCCTGTCTCCCCGGCCGCGGCATAGGAGGCGGGCATGGCACGTCTCGCCGTCGCCGAACGGGGTGGTCCCGACACCCCGTTCCAGCTCGCGGGCAAGCCGCCAATCGGGCGCGAGCCCATGAACGAGCGGCTGTGGGACTACTCCGGCGGCCATCTCGGCTTCTACGGGTTCCTGCGGGTCGCCGACGCCCGCATCACCCGCCGCGTCATGCTCGGGTTGCTGGACCTGCCTGACCGGATGTGGCGCGACGCCTACGACGACGAGGCGCACCCGGGCGAGGAGGCGGATGACGCGCTCGCCGAGGAGATGGGAGGGTGAGCGCCCTTGTTCCCACAACCACCCCGGAGCGGATGATGCACGGAGACGCAACATGAGCCGCTACGAGATCCCGGCCAAGCAACAGGGCTTCACCATCGCCGTCGGATGGGACAACCCGCTGACGACGTTCTTCGCGCAGGTGGTGGACGAGAGCGCCGACGACGAGGACGATTCCGTCGTACTCTGGCTCGGCGGCAGCAACCGCGAGGTGCTGCGCCCCGAGGACCTGGTGGCGCCACTCGCCCCCTACGCCGACCTCACGGCCGCGCATCTCGACCAGCTCCGCGCCGATCGCGCGGCCGACGCCGACCGCGGCCCCACGGACCTGCAGCGCCTCGGCACCCAACCTCCCTGGAGGCTGCCATGATCCGGCAGTACTACGCCCAGCGCGCCCGCGGCGGGGACAACCCGCTGCGGGTCGGCGTCATCGCCGTGGGCAGCATCTACCATCTGCAGGACGAGGGCTTCTTCCGCGACCGCTATGGCGGCCGCGCGATCTGCCGCACGCCCTGGCAGGTCGAAGGTTTCCTGAACGGCACCGTGGGGGCCGCGCGTCGCAACCATGACACCGGCCGGTGGGAGGACGCCTACCGCTCCGGCAGGTCGGAGATGGCGCTCGTGCGCTCGCTGCGCGACCGCCGCGTCGTCCGCCAAGTCGCGATCCGCACGCTGATCATCCACGACGACCTCGGCTTGTGGAAGGAGCCGACTGCCTACCCGATGCTGCCGGACGTGCAACGCTTCCGCCCGACGCGCTTCCCACGCGCCGAAGCTCCGGCCGCACCGCGACGCACCCGCCGAGCCGCCTGACCCTTCCCCCTCCTGCCCCTCGCCGCTCCCGCTATTCCATGGGCGGCAAGGCGAGGAGACCAGAGGCGGGAACAGGATGGGTGGGTGGGGGAAGAATCGCGGGAGCCTGCCCGTGCCGGTCAGGTCTTCTCGGGTTGCTGCGGCCTGAACCGAATCGGGGGACGGGGCAACGGGTGGGTCCTCGCCATGCTCGGCTTCGCCTGCGCGTGGCTCTGGTCCCGCGCCGGAAGGGGCGCGCGGTTGCTCCGTCCCCCGGCCCGGTTCCCAGGGGCCGCACCCGAGAGGACCTGACCGGCACGGGCCGGATCGCCTCTGAGGGGTGAATGAGGATGAAATGTCATGGCCGGCTCGGTGAACAAGGTGATTCTGGTGGGCAACCTGGGCAAGGACCCGGAGGTGCGGAGCACCCAAGGTGGCGGAAAGATCGTCAACCTGACCCTGGCGACCAGCGAGAGCTGGACCGACAAGCACTCCGGCGAGCGCCAGGAGCGCACCGAGTGGCATCGCGTGGTGATCGTCAACGAGCACATCGCGGACGTGGCGGAGAAGTACTGCCGCAAGGGCAGCAAGGTCTACGTCGAGGGTGCGCTGCAGACCCGCAAGCGGACGGACCAGGGCGGCCAGGACCGCTACACGACCGAGGTGGTCGTGCAGCGCTTCCGCGGCGAGCTGACCCTGCTCGGCAGCAAGCAGGAGAGCGAGGGCCAGGAGCGTTCTCCCGCACCTCGCCGCGAGGCCGCCGGGGCGGGCGGCAGCTGGACCCCGCCCGCCGGCGGCGGCGACCTGGACGACGAGATACCGTTCGGCCCGTGCTGGCAGTAGCCGGCACCTCTCGCCGCCTGGGCTGACGCGCGCCGGTCCGGCGCCGTCAGCCCGTCCGTCCACGAGCCCGCCGGCAGCCGCCGAGCGGGCCTTTCCTGATTCAGGAGCCCGCCGTGCACAGCCACACCCACGTCCAGCGCCTCGCCGACGCGAGCTGCCTCGCCAGTGCCCGTCGCTGGCGCACGCACGCGGAGGTCCTCCGCGACAATGCCGAGGCGGCCTATCTCACGGCCGGGCAGCGGGCGACGCTGCTGCGCGAGGCTGAGGCCGCCCAGCGCCAGGCCGACTGGTGGCTCGACGCCATCGAGGCGCACTGACATAGCAGCCCTCACACCCTCCGCTCCTTACATCCTCCAAGGAGAACCGCATGGCGACGCCTGAAGAACCTCCCGCAACCAGTGACGGCGAGCCGCCGGCGATGCGCGACGACGCGACCGCCGCCCTGCTGCTCGCGACCTTCCAGGACCGCTACCGCATCGAGGTGCAGGCGGACGAGGACGTGTTCCGCACCCTGCCGTTCTTCGCGACCTCGCTCGGGCTGGTGCTGGCGGCCGTGGGCTTCGTCGCCACCCGGCTGCCCCCATGGAGCACCGTCGAGGCGCGGCCGGTGCTCGTGTTGGGTGGCGGCCTAGTCGCCTGCTCCATCCTGGCCGCCTTCGCGGTGCTCGCCCTGCTCTGGCGAGCGACGGCGCCCGCCGTGGTGAAGAGACCGGAAGGCGAGAGCGCGATCCTGGCGGCACGGACCGAGCTGATCCGCGACCTCGCCGCACGGCCCGAGATCGTACCGGAGGATGTGGACAGCAGCATCGCCGCGACCCTGCGCAACGATCTCATCCTCACCTACGCCAGGGCGGCGGAGGAGCAGCGGGCGTTGAACAGGAGGCGCAACGGGCTGCGGTCGCAGGCCGCGAGGTTCCTCATCGGAAGCTTGATGCTGGCGTTCGCCGCGACTGCTATCATCTATTTCGCCGGCCAGGCCGGCAATCTGCCGAGGGGTGTCCCATGAACGTCATCGAGCCCGTGAAGCAGCCGGAACGCACGGAGCGCATGTCGAAGGATGGCAGCTCGTCCCTGCCGGCCAAGCCTCAGCCGCGGCGGATACCCAAGGGCGTGCCGCTGCGTCCCGCGCGGGCCATGCTCCAGGAGGAGATTTCCGGCGCGAGCATGTTCGGCTGGCTATTCGGCAAGCCGTAGCGCCGCGGCCGAGACGACGGACCGGCTGACCACGCATGGACGACGCCGCAGCGCTCACATCGCGGCCGCCCTGCGCGCCTGGTCAGCCTCACCCGCCGCGACCAGCCAGTCCGTCGTCTCGGCCGCGCTGTAGGGCGTCCACGCCTTATCCCGATGGGCGAGCCCGACCGCCCGGCTGACGCCGTGCGCCTCCTGGCAGCGCTGGTGCGCCAGGATCAGCAATTCGGCCGCCTCGCTCATCAGCGCGTCCGCACTCTCCTCCAGCGGCGCCATCCAGCAGCCGCCGTCCGTCTGCGCGCGCAGCAGCCGTCGCTGCGCCTCGACCGACCTCTGACCCACCCGGTCTGCACGACGGCACGCCTCGACCGCCTGCGCCACGACAGGGCGCAGCAGCTCGTCGAGCGCCCGCCGCCGCTCGTCCGGAGCGAGCGGCAACACCTGCTCGGCAATGTACTCCGCCGTGGCCGCGTCCACCTGGTCGCGTAGGTCAGGCTCGGGCAGCTCCATGAAGAAGCTCTCGCCCACGAGCAGCACCTCGCGCACGTCAGGCTCGATCTCCTGGATCACGTCCATCGATGGCGTGACGCGCAGCTCCAGGGTGGAAATCAGCGTGGAAGAGTGGCTCATCCGCAGGCTCGGTGCAGGTCGTTGTCATGCGGCACGGACCAGGCGTGCCCTGAGCAGGTCGAGCTTTGCTCGCCCATAGCCTTGGCGTTTAACAAGCTTG
>JBBSIT010000261.1:0-6245 GCA_038231995.1 Acetobacterales bacterium
CGTAGAACCGGTGCGCCCGCGCGAACCGCATGTCCGACCACAGCACAAGGCGCGCGGCGCCGGCGGCCTGGGCGTGCGCCTCGGCCCGGTCCAACAGCACGTGCGCCAGGCCCGTGCCGCGCTGGGCGGCCGCCACGTACATGCGGCCGATCTCCCACGCATCGCCAGCCGGCGCCGCCGCGATGACGCCCGCCACGGCGCCGTCCAGCTCCGCGATCCATAGCGCGCCGCCCTTGGCTACGTAGTGCGTGGCGAGGGCGCGCAGCTCCGGGACCTCGCCGTCGAGGTCCATGACGCAGCCGGGATACTCGGCCCAGCAGGTGCCGATCAGCGCGATGAGCCCGGCGGCGTCCGCGTCGGCGCCGGGCCGGATCATCCCCGAGTCACCGTAATGCGGCGCAGAAGGCCTGGATACGCCGGCACGCCTCGGCGAGCGAGGCGTCGTCGGTCGCGTAGCTGATGCGGATGTAGGGCGACATGCCGAAGGCGGCGCCGTGCACGACGGCGACGTGCTGCTCGGCGAGCAGGGCCAGCGCGAAGTCCTCGTCCGTGTCGAGCCTCGTGCCGGCTTCGGTCGTCTTGCCCAGGCAGCCGGCGATGCTGGGATAGACATAGAACGCCCCTTCGGGACGGTGGCAGCTCAGGCCGGGCGCCTGGTTCAGCGCGTCCACCACCAGGTCGCGCCGGCGGCGGTAGGCGGCGGCGTGCCGGGCCACCTCGTCCTGCGGGCCGTCGAGCGCGGCGGCAGCGGCGGCCTGGCCGACGGTGGAGACGCCCGAGGCGACCTGGCCCTGGATGTTCACCATCGCCTTGATGAGCGCGCGCGGCCCGGCGGCGAAGCCGATGCGCCAGCCCGTCATCGCATAGGTCTTGGAGACGCCGGAGACGGTCAGCACCCGGTCGCGCAGGCGCGGCTCCACCGCCGCGAGCGTGGCGTGCGGGCCGTCGAAGCTCAGGTGCTCGTACATGTCATCGGACATGACCCAGACCTGCGGGTGCCGCAGCAGCACCTCGCCGAGTACGGCGAGATCATCCGCGCTCGCGGCGGCCCCGGTGGGGTTGTTGGGATAGTTTAAAATCAGCCACTTGGTGCGCGGGGTGATGGCGGCGTCGAGGTCCTCGGGCCGGAGTCGAAAGCCGTTGTTCTGCGGGCAACTGACGAACACCGGCTCGCCGCCGATCACCTTCGCGACCAGGGGATAGGCGGCCCAGTACGGCGCCGGGATCACCACCTCGTCGCCGTCGTCCAGCGTCGCCATCAAGGCGTTCCATAGGATCTGCTTGCCGCCGTTGGATACGCAGATCTCGTCGAGCGCGTAGTCCAGGCCCTGGTCGCGGCGGAACTTGTGCTGGATCGCCTGCTTCAGCGCGGGCTGGCCGTCCTGCGGCGGGTACTTGGTGTCGCCGCGCAGCGCCGCCTGGTAGCCGGCCTCGATCGCGTGGCGCGGGCTGTCGAAATCCGGCTCGCCGATCGCGAGCGAGATGACGGGGATGCCCCGGGCCGCCATCTCGCGCGCCTTGACGGTCATGGCGACGGTCGCGCCCACGCTGGCGCGCTGCATCCGCTCGGCTAGGGCGGGCATAGGAGCTAGCTCAGCCCTTGGCAGAACCGCTGGATGCGGGTGCAGGCCTCGCGCAGGCTCTCGGTGTCGGTCGCGTAGCTGATGCGGAAATGCCCGGGATACATGAACGCGGAGCCGTGCACGGCCGCGACGCCCTCCTCGTCGAGCAGGGCGATGACGAAGCTCTCGTCGCCCCTGATCTCGGCGCCGCCGCGGCTCGTTTTGCCGATGCAGCCATGCACCGAGGGGAACACGTAGAACGCGCCCTCCGGCGTGCGGCAATGGACGCCCGGCGCCTCGTTCAGCATGGACACCACGAGGTCGCGCCGCCCCTTGTACGTCTCCACCATCCCCGCGATGAAGTCCTGCGGGCCGGACAGCGCCTCGACCGCGGCGGCCTGGCTGATGGAGCTGGTGTTGGACGTGCTCTGCGACTGCAGCTTGTCCATCGCCTTGATGAGCTTCCTCGGCCCGCCGGCGAAGCCGATGCGCCAGCCGGTCATCGCGTAGGCCTTGCTGCAGCCGTTCATCGTGATGGTTCGCTCGCGCAGCCGCGGCTCGACCTCGACGATGGTCGCCGGCTTGAAGCCGTCATAGGCGAGCTTCTCGTAGATGTCGTCGGTGAACACCCATACGTCGGGGTGGCGCAGCAGCACGTCGCAGATCGGCCGCAGCTCCTTGGCGGAGTAGGCGGTGCCGGTCGGGTTGCAGGGGTTGTTCAGCAGGAACCACTTGGTCCGCGGCGTGATCGCCCCCTCCAGGTCCTCGGCGCGGAGCTTGAAGCCGTTGTTCTGGCCGCAGGGCACCAGCACGGGCGTGCCGTCCGCGAGCGCCACGATGTCGGGGTAGCTGACCCAGCACGGCGTCGGGATGATCGCCTCGTCGCCGGGGTTCAGCGTCGCGACCATGGCGTTGAAGATGACCTGCTTGCCGCCGGTGGAGATGATGATCTCCTCGGACTCGTAGTCGATCCCGCTGTCGCGCTTGAACTTCTCGGCGACGGCCCGGCGCAGCGCCACCGTCCCGGCCACGTCGGTATACTTGGTGTCGCCCGCCTCGATCGCGCGGATCGCCGCCTGCTTGACGTTCTCGGGCGTGTCGAAGTCGGGCTCGCCGGCGGAGAGGCTGATCACGTCCCGCCCGGCCGCCTTGAGGGCGCGCGCCTTGGTCGCGATGGCGATGGTCTGGCTCGGGCTGATCCGGTCCAGGCGTTCGGCGATGAGGTCCATGGGGTGTCCCGCTGCGTGCGGGCGCACATTATTCCCGCGCCGCCCCTACGGCAACCGCCTGGCGCTGCAATGCCAGCGCGCCGAACAGCGCCAACGCCACCACGGCGAGGATCACCGTCGCCAGCGCGTTGAGTTCGGGCGTCACCCCGAGCCGCAGCGAGGAGAACACGACCATGGGCAGGGTGGACGCGCCGGGTCCGGAGACGAAGCTCGCCACCACGAGATCATCGAGCGAGAGCGTGAAGGCGAGCAGCCAGCCCGACAGCAGCGCCGGCGCCAGCAGCGGCAGGGTGATGAGCAGGAAAGCCTGGAACGGCGAGGCGTAGAGGTCCATCGCCGCCTGCTCCAGCTCCGTGCCGCCATCCGCGAGCCGCGCCTCGACCACCACGGCGACGTAGGCGAGCGCCACCGAGATATGCGCGAGCGTGATGGTCAGCGCCCCCCTGCCCTCCGGCCAGCCGATCCACTGCTCGAGCTGCACGAACAGCAGCAATAAGGAGAGACCCACCAGCACGTCTGGCAGCACCACCCGCGCCGACAGCAGCCCGGCGAACAGGTTGCGGCCGCGGAACCGGCCGTAGCGCGCCAGGGCGTAGCCCGCGAGCGTCCCGAGCAGGGTGGCGCCGGTCGCCGACAGGGCCGCGATGCGCAGCGACAGCAGCGCCGCCTCGATCAGCCGCTCGTCGGCCCACAGCGCCGCGTACCATCGGAAGGAGAAGCCGGACAGCACGGTGCTCAGCCGCGACGGGTTGAAGCTGGTGGCGACCAGCAGCGCGATCGGCACGTAGAGGAAGGCGAGGCCGAACCAGAGGGCAGCCCGCAGGAACCGGCCGCGCCTCACCCGCGCGCGCGCAGCAACGCCATGGGGACCGCGAGTGCCGCCAGCAGCGCGGTCGCGAGCGCCGCCGCCATCGGCCAGTCGCGGTTGGCGAAGAATTCGTTCCACAGCGCGCGCCCCAAGGTCTGCGCCGAGGGGCCGCCGAGCAGCTCGGGGATGACGTACTCGCCGACCGCGGGAATGAACACCAATGCCAGCCCGGCGAGGATACCCGGCACCGACAGCGGCAAGGTCACGGTCAGGAACACGACGAGCGGCGACGCGCCGAGGTCCGCCGCCGCGTCCTCCACGTCCGGGTCGCGCCGGGACAGCCTTGCGTAGAGCGGCAGGATCATGAACGGCAGGTAGGCGTAGGTGACGCCGATATACATGGCGAAGTCGGTATAGAGCAGGCGGAGCGGCGCTAGCCCGAGCAGGCCCAACCCGGCGTTTATCCATCCCTCGTCCCGCAGCAGGCCGATCCAGGCGGTGACGCGAAGTAGGAAGCCGGTCCAGAACGGCAGCATCACCAGCAGCAGTAGCGTGGGGCGGCGGCGCTCCGGCGCACGAGCGATGGCGAGCGCCATTGGGTAGCCGATCAAGAGGCAGGCGGCGGAGGACACGCCGGCGACCGCGAGGCTGCGCAGGGCGGCGCGCAGGTAGAAGGCATCCTCGGTCAGCACGGCGTAGTTCGCCGGGTCGGGGGCGACGAGCAAGGGTGTGAAGGGTGGGATGCCGGGGATGGAGGTGGAGAAGGACAGGGCGGCGACGATCACCACCGGGGCGGCGACGAACAGCCCGAGCCAGGCCCAGAGCGGCGCCAGGACGGCGAGCCGGTTCATTCCGTCAGCAGCACGCAGGCATCCGGGTCCCAGGAGACCGTGACGGCGGCGCCGGGCTGCGGCAGCGCTGCAGTGCCCTCGCCGAGCGATTGCGCCACGGTGAGTGCTGCGCCGCCGGGCAGCCGGACCAGATGGTCCACGCTGCCGCCGCGATACGCGCTCTCGGCCACCGTGCCGTTGACTTGGTTGGCGCCGCCCGCGCCGATGCGCAGCCGCTCCGGCCGCAGGGCGACGTGGATCACCGAACCCGGCGGGAGCGGCGCAGGTGCTGCGGCGCGCACCGGGCCGATGCCGTCGAGCTCGACCGTGCCCGGCGGGCCGACCCGGCCGGGCAGCAGGTTGGCGGCGCCCATGAAGGCCGCGACGTAGCGCGACGCCGGGCGCTCGTAGATCTCGGCCGGCGTGCCGACCTGCGCGAGCCGGCCCTGGTGCAGCAGGCCGATGCGGGTGGCCATCGCCAGCGCCTCGTCCTGATCGTGGGTCACGAGCACAAACGTCGTGCCGGCGCCGCGCTGGATGCGGAGCAGCTCGTGCCGCGTCTGCTCGCGCAGGTTACGGTCGAGCGCGCTCATCGGCTCGTCCAGCAGCAGCAGCCGGGGCCGCGGCGCGAGCGCCCGGGCGAGCGCCACGCGCTGGCGCTGCCCGCCGGACAGCGCGTCCGGCCGGCGTGTCGCGAAGTCACTGAGCCGCACGAGCTCCAGCAGCTCCCGCACGCGCGCTGCGATCTCGGCCCGGGCCACGCCCTGGCGGCGCAGCCCGAATCCCACGTTGTCCGCGACGCTCATATGCGGGACCAGCGCGTAGGACTGGAAGGTGGTGTTGACCGGCCGGCGGTGCGGCGGCAGGCGGGTGATGTCCTGCCCGGCGAGCGTGATGCGCCCGGCATCCGGTTGGATGAAGCCGCCCAGGGTGCGCAGCAGCGTCGTCTTGCCGGAGCCGGAGCCGCCGAGCAGGACGAACATCTCTCCCGCGTCGATCGCGAGGCTCAGCCGGTCCAGCGCGATCGCCGGGCCGTAGCGGACCGTCAGCCCCTCGATCGCGAGTTGCGCCAACCGGTCAGGACCCGGCCTTGAACCGTGCCCACATGCGGGTCCGCGCCCGGTCGGCCGCCTGGGTCGGCGCGCGGACCGTGAACAGGCGAGCCTGCGCCGCCTCGGGTGGGAAGACGTTGGGGTCGTCGCGCACGGCCGGGTCGATCAGGTCACGGCTCGCCGGGACGGCATTGGGGTAATGCACCTGGTTGGTGATGGCAGCCATGATGTCGGGCTGCAGCAGTAAGTTGATGAAGCGATGCGCATCGGCCGCGTGCGGCGCGTCCTTCGGGATGGCCAGCATGTCGAACCAGAGCTGGGCGAACTCGCGCGGCAGGACGTAGCGGACTTCCTTCTGCCTGGCCTCCTTGGCGCGGACGGAGGCCTGGATCACGTCGCCGGAGTAGGACATCACGAGGCAGGTCTGCCCGCCCGCCAGCGCCTCCACCGCGCCACCGCTGGCGAAGGTGCGGATATAGGGGCGGATCGCCATCAGGGTGCGCTCGACGTCGGCGAGGTCCTTCGCCTCGGTGCTCTCGGGGTTGCGGCCGAGATATTTCAGCACGCTCGGGATCACGTCGATGGCGCTGTCCATCATGGTGATGCCGCACTCGGCGAGACGCTTGGCGCTCTCCGGCTTGAGCAGCAGGTCCCAGCTATCCATCGGCGCGTCCGGGGCGAGCGCCTTCACGCGCTCGGGGATCAGGCCGAGGCCGATGGTGCCCCAGAGATAGATGGCGCCGTGCTTATTGCCGGAGCCAAAG
>JBBSIT010000262.1:0-6242 GCA_038231995.1 Acetobacterales bacterium
CATGCGGCGAGCCGCGAGGCGCTGGTCCGGGCCGAGGGCGCCGCCGCGCAAGCCGACCATGCCTGGGGCGTGATCGCAGAGCGCGTCCTGGAGCGCCTCGGTCCCGACCCGGCGCTGCCGCCGCAACCCGACCTGTCGCCCGACGCGGAGGAGCGCGCGCGCCACACGCTGGAGCGGCTGCAGCGCGAGCGCGACGCGTTCGGCCCGGTCAACCTGCGGGCCGAACTGGAGTCGGCCGAGATCGAACGCGCGGCCGAGGCGGCGGAGCGGGACGCGGCCGAGCTGGGCACCGCCATCGCCAAGCTGCGCGGCGGCATCGGCCACGTGAACCGCGAGGGCCGTGAGCGGCTCACGGCGGTGTTCCAGCAGGTGGACCGGCACTTCCAGGCCCTGTTCACCCGCATGTTCGGCGGCGGCCGGGCGCATCTCGCGCTGGTGGGCAGCGACGACCCGCTGCAGGCGGGGCTGGAGATCTACGTCCAGCCGCCGGGCAAGCGGCTCGCGACGCTGTCGCTGTTGTCCGGGGGCGAGCAGGCATTGACGGCGCTGAGCCTGGTGTTCGCGGTGTTCCGCTGCAACCCTGCGCCGGTCTGCGTGCTGGACGAGGTGGACGCCCCGCTCGACGACGCGAACGTGGAGCGGTTCTGCGCCCTGCTGGACGACATGGTGCGCGAGACCGGGACGCGGTTCCTGGTGGTGACGCATCACCAGTTGACGATGGCGCGGATGGACCGGCTGTACGGCGTGACGATGGAGGAGCGCGGCGTGTCGCGCCTGCTGTCGGTGGATTTGCAGCGGGCGGCGGCTATGGCGCAGGCACAGGCGGCCGAGTGACGCGGACCGCCCCGTACCTCGAAGCGGTGGGCGCGCAGCTTCCCTGAGGGGCAGGAGCATCAAGCATTCTTGACAGGTCCCCGGCCCGCCGGTAGCAAACGCGCGCCTTCCGGACGCGGGTCCACCTAGGCTGAACCTGGGCGGGCGAAGGGGCTGAGATGGGCGAGACACCGGGCGACAGGGACACGGACGGCAAGAGAGGCGGCAGCTTCGAGGACCGGCTGCGCTCGGCCCGGGTCAAGCAGGGGCTGGAGGTGCAGCCCGTCGCCGGCGCGGGCGGCTCGTCGCCGTACGGCATCGGGCTGCGGGTCGGCATCGAGCTGGTCTCGGCGCTGGCGGTGGCGGCGCTCATCGGCTGGGGGCTGGACCGGTGGCTGGGCACGAAGCCTTGGCTGCTCGCCCTGTTCATCCTGCTGGGTGGCGGGGCTGGGATTGCGAATGTCTGGCGTCTGATGATGCCGGCGAGGACGAGGTAGGGAACCAGGCTTTGGCTGAACCGATGATCGACGCGCTGCACCAGTTCGACCTGCACACGGTGCTCGGCCCGCTGGGCCGGTCCGTGAACTTCACCCAGGCGAACGCGATGATGATCGTCGGCGGGGTGCTGACGCTGGCGCTGCTGGTCGTCGGCATGCGGCGGCGCGCGGTGATACCGGGCCGGTTCCAGTCGATGGCCGAGATCGCCTATTCCGGCCTGCTCTCGATGACGACCAGTACCATCGGTCCCGAGGGCAAGCGGTTCTTTCCGTTCATCTTCACCCTATTCTTCTTCGTGCTGATGGGCAACCTGCTCGGGCTGCTGCCGTATCAGTTCACCTATACCAGCCACATCGCCGTGACCTTCGCGCTGGCCGTGATCGTCATCGTGCTCGTCACCGTGGTGGCGCTGTCGATCCACGGCCTGCACTTCTTCAGCTACTTCTTCCCCGAGGGCGCGCCGAAGCTGCTGGCGCCGCTGATTATCCCGATCGAGATCATCAGCTATCTCTCGCGCCCCGTAAGCCTCAGCGTCCGCCTGTTCGCGAACATGTTCGCCGGGCACGTCATGCTCGACGTGTTCGCGACGTTCATCGTGCTGATGGGCGGCGCGGGCCTGCTCGGCGGCGCTGTCGCCGTGCTCCCGATGGCGCTGAACGTCGTGCTGATCGGCTTCGAGTTCCTCATCGCCTGCCTGCAGGCGTACGTGTTCGCCATCCTGACCTGCATCTACCTGCACGACGCGGTGCACCTGCACTAGGGCAGCCCTCGCGCGGGCCCCGCATTTCCGCGGCCCTCTCCACCGACCATCACCTGACAAGAAGGACTAAGCTAATGGACATTGCCGCCGCGAAAGCATTCGGAGCCGGAATCGCCGTAATCGCGCTGGCCGGCGTGGGCATCGGCATCGGCAACATCTTCTCCTCGCTGATCGCCGCAGTGGGCCGCAACCCCGCAGCCCGGGCCACCGTGTTCCCCATCGGCATCCTGGGTTTCGCGCTGACCGAGGCCGTGGCGCTCTTCGCCCTGCTGATCGCCTTCCTGATCCTGTTCACCTAAGTGCTTCCGGCATGCAGGGCCGGCCGCGCGGGCGCGTCCCGCCGGCCGGCCCTGCCCGCCATCCTAACCCCGGGAACCGCGCATGCCGCAGCTTGATTTCCAAAATCCGCTGACGATCGCCCAGGCCGTCTGGATGCTGGTGATCTTCGGCGTCCTCTACTTCCTGCTCTCCCGCTGGGCGCTGCCGCAGGTCACCCACGTCGTGGATGCGCGCGCCTCCCGGATCGCCGCCGACCTCGACACGGCGCATCTCGCGAAAGCGGAGGCGGACGCGGCCGTCGCCGAGATCACCGCCGCGTCCGCGCGCGCCAGCGCCGAGGCGCAGTCCCAGATCAACCGCGCCGTCACGGAGGCCAAGGCCGAGGCGGCCGAGCAGGCGCGCCAGGCCGGCGAGCGGCTCGACGCCCAGCTGCAGCAGGCCGAGCAGCGCATCGCCGCCGCGCGCGCCAGCGCCATGGGCGCCCTGCGCCAGGTCGCGACCGAGACGGCCGGCCTCGTCGTCAGCCGCCTGACCGGCAACCCCGCCGACCCGGCAGCGGTCGCGGGCGCCGTCGATCACGCCCTCGCCGCCCGCGGCTAGCGGCTAGAGGAGCCATCATGCACAACGAAGCCGGCCTGCTGAGCGATCCCAAGACCTGGATCGCCTTCGCGTTCGTCATCTTCTTCGCGCTCGTCGGCCGCAAGCTATGGACGTCCCTCACCGGCATGCTGGACCAGCGCACCGAGGCGATCCGCGCCGAGCTCGATGAGGCAAGCCGCCTCCGCCGCGAGGCCGAACTTATGCTGCAGGACGCGCGGAGCCGGCGGGAGCAGGCCCTGCTCGATGCGCAGCGGATGCTCGACACCGCCCGCGCCGAGGCGGCTCGCGTCGCCGAGGCCGCGCGCGCCGAGGCCGCCGCCTCCGCAGCCCGGCGCGAGCAGATGGCCATGGACCGCATCGCCGCCGCCGAGAAGGCCGCCGTGACTGACGTCCGCCTGGCCGCCGCCGACATCGCAGCGCGCGCCGCGCGCGAGGTCATCCGCGACAACCTGACCGCCGAGGGCGACGCGCAGCTGATTGACCGCGCGATCCAGGGCCTTCCCGCCGCGCTCGCGAGCCGCCGCGCCGCCTGACGCCGGCCTGCAGCCGCGGATTGACGACGACGGGACCACGAATCCCGTCGTTTTCGTTTGCGGCCGCGCCCGGTTACGCTAGCATCAATGAAACGTGATGAATTGGGTGGGAATTCGATGATGCGACGTATCAGCTTGGCGGCCGCACTGCTCGCTGCCGGCATCGGCCTGCATGCAGCGCCCAGCGGCGCCGCCAGCTTCCGCTGGGCCAATGACGGCGACGCGAACTCGATGGATCCCTACACCCGCAACGAGACGTTCCTGCTGACGTTCACGCAGAACTTCTATGATCCCCTCGTCCGTCGCAACCGTCAGCTCAAGATCGAGCCCGCGCTGGCTGAGCGTTGGGAGCAGCCGGATCCGAAGACCTGGCGCTTCAATCTGCGGCACAACGTCAAGTTCCAGGGCGGCGAGGCGTTCACCGCCGATGACGTCATCTTCAGCTACAAGCGTGCGACCGGGCCGGGCAGCCAAGTCAACGGCTATTTCGCCTCGGTTGCCGAGGTCAAGAAGATCGACGACTTCACGGTGGATTTCGTCACCAAGGAGCCCAACCCGATCATGCTCGAGGAGCTCACGGGCTGGGTCATCATGTCCAAGGCCTGGTGCGAGGCGAACAACGCCGTCGAGGCCGCGGACCTGACCAAGAGCACCGAGAACTTCGCCACCCGCAACGCCAACGGCACCGGCCCCTTCATCCTGCAGATCCGCGAGCCGGACCGGCGCACCACCATGCGCAACAACCCGGACTGGTGGGACAAGCCGGAGCACAACCTCACCGAGGTGACGTTCAACGTCATCAGCAACTCCGCCACCCGGGTCGCCGCCCTGCTGTCGGGCGACGTCGACATGATCTACACCGTGCCGCCGCAGGACATGGACCGCCTCGGCCGCACCGCCGACATCAAGCTCAAGGTGACGCCGGAGCTGCGCACGGTCTTCCTTGGCTTCGACCAGAACCGCCCCGAGCTGCTGAAATCCGACGTGAAGGGCATGAACCCCTTCATGGACCAGCGCGTCCGGTCCGCGTTCAACCTCGCCATCGACAAGAAGGCCATTCAGGCCCGCGTCATGCGCGGCCAGTCCCACCCGACGGGCCTGATGTACGGACCCGGCGTCAACGGCTACACCGAGGAATCCGACGTCCTTTATCCGTTGGATCCCGAGCGCGGGAAGAAGCTGCTGGCCGAGGCGGGCTATCCGAACGGCTTCGGGGTTACGCTGGACTGCCCGAACGACCGCTACATCAACGATGAGGCGATCTGCCAGGCCGTGACCGCCATGCTGGCCCGCATCGGCATGAAGGTGACGCTGAATGCGCAGACCCGGCTGAAATACTTCGCCGAGATCAGCAATCCCGAGTACCGCACCAGCTTCTACATGCTGGGCTGGACGCCCACGACCTACGACGCGCTGAACAGCCTGTATAACCTCGCCGGCACGCGCAACGGCACCCGCGGCATCTTCAACGACGGCGGCTACAGCAACAAGGAATTCGACACGCTGCTCGACCAGCTCGCCGTCGAGATCGATCCAGCCAAGCGGCAAGCGATGATCATAAGTGCGTCCAAGATACTGCACGACGACGCTGCGTTCATCCCGCTGCATCAGCAGACCGTGGTGTGGGCAGCCAAGGCCAACATCGACCTGCAGCAATTGGCCGACAACACGTTCCCGCTGCGCTACGTCACGGTGAAGTAGGCCGGCTTATCTCCGCCGCGCGGGGGAGCTAGAGCGGTCTCACCCAAGGTGTAACCGCTCTAGCCATTGTTTCACGCGGTTACTCACCCTGACTGAACGCAAGAGCGCGCCCAGTCAGGGTGAAACCGCTTTAGTCGAACCCCCGCGCCTCGATCCGGTCGCCGGGCGCGAGTCCTTGCCCGCTCAGCAGCGCCGCCTGCGCCTCGCTGCTGCCCCGCAGCACAGCGTCGAGGAACAGAACGGCCAGCCGCGCCGCCCGTGCGTGATACGCCGGGTTGTTCCAATACGGACCGGCCGCAGCCTCGCCGGCGAAGGCCGCGTGGTTGGCGCCCGCCAGCACGGCCAGCACGCCCGGCGCCGGAGACAGGCGGAACCCGGCGGTGCGCGCGCGCCAGTCCGGCGCCTGCGTACCGTGGTCCTCGGTGCCAGTCACATGCAGCATGGGCTCGGCCACGCCGGCATAGGCCGCCTCGGGCGCGATGCCGATCGGCGGCACCGGCGAGAACGCGATGCCCGCCCGAAGCCGCGGGTCCGGCAGGCGCGGACCGAAGCCCTGCAGCGGCAGCCGCTCGCCGAGCATGTGGCTGGCGGTCCAGGCGCCGAAGCTGTGCCCAGCCACGGCGGCCCGCTGCAGGTCCACCTGCCCGGCCAGCCGCGGATGCCGGGCCAGCTCGTCCAATGCGAACGCGACGTCGTACAGCCGGTCCAGCGCCGCGCGCGGGTTCATCACCGCCTGCATCATCGCGCCGCGCATGTCGGCCGCGCCCTGCCAGATCGCGGCGTCCGACCCGGCGTGCTGCAGGTGCACCGCGGCGTACCCGGCCGCCGCCAGCGCCTCGCCCAGATAGGCGAGGCCCTCCCGGGAGCCGCCAAGCCCGTGCGAGACGATGACGACCGGCGCCGGGCCGGATGCGTCGGGCAGCCGCACCAGCACGGGAATGGTTCGCGCGCGCGCGACATCATGCCAGTCCTCGCGGAGCGGGGCGGCGACGGCGGGGGATGCGGCCGCCGTCATGGCGGCGGCCGCGAGCAATGTCCTCCGGTTCAGCAGGGGGGAC